>JBDRBZ010000248.1:0-3261 GCA_043822175.1 Candidatus Omnitrophota bacterium | reverse complement strand
ATACGCGCGGTATATTCCTCTATAGTGCGTATGTGCCCGGGTTTTATGGAGCGTGTCGGTATGGCGCACGCGGAATCCCCGGAATGTACGCCGGCAAGCTCAATGTGCTCCATAATACCCGCCACAAAAGTCTCATCCCCGTCGCACAGCGCATCCACCTCTACCTCTATCGCCTGCTCGAGAAACCTGTCAATGAGCATCGGGTACTCGGGGCTTACCTGTATAGCTTCTTTAGCGTAGCTTTCAAGCATGATATCATCATAGATGATCTGCATGCCTCTTCCTCCAAGCACGAATGACGGTCTTACCATAAGCGGGTATCCGATACGCCCGGCTATTATTAAGGCCTCTTCCAGCGACCGGGCAGTCCCGCTTTCGGGCTGCGGTATGCCAAGCTCAATCATCCTGAGCCTGAAAAATTCCCTATCCTCGGCAAGCCGTATACTTTCAGGAGAGGTCCCCAGTATGACCACCCCGCTGTCCTTAAGCTCCTGAGCGATATTGAGCGGTGTTTGCCCGCCGAACTGCACGATCGCGCCCTCAGGCTTTTCCTTCTCATAAATGGCAAGCACGTCCTCAACGGTCAGTGGCTCAAAATACAGTTTATTGGATGTGTCATAGTCGGTGGAAACGGTTTCGGGATTGCAGTTTACCATAATGGATTCATACCCTTCGTCCTTTAACGCGAAAGCGGCATGCACGCACGTATAGTCGAACTCTATGCCCTGGCCTATCCTGTTGGGCCCGCCCCCGAGTATCATGATCTTCTTTCGGCTGCTTACCGGAACAGAGTCTGGCGCATTATATGTGGAATAATAATATGCCGCGTTCTCCACGCCGCTTACGGGCACCGGTTCATAGCACGCGATCTTGCCCATGGCTTTGCGCCTGGCTCTTACGTCCTTCTCGGTAACGTTCAAGAGTCCGGCTATGTATTTATCCGAGAAACCCCATTCCTTTGCTTTTGAAAGCACGCTGTCAGGCAGGTTTTGCCATGATTGACCGGATAGCTGCTCCTCAAACTCCACAAGCTCCTTCATTTCCTTTATGAACCACCTGCCTATGTAAGTTATCCTGTGAAGCTCGTCCACAGTTGCTCCCTTTCTCAGGGCCTCATACATCTGAAATATGCGTTCGCTTGACGGCACGGCAATGGCCGACATAAGCCTGTCGAGCGGCAATGCCTTGAAATTTTTTGCGTTGCCCAAACCGCACCTGCCGATTTCCAGGGACCGTATGGATTTCTGGAACGATTCCTTAAAAGTCTTGCCGATGCTCATCACTTCGCCGACCGCCTTCATCTGAGTTCCTATCACATCTTTGGCGCCAGGAAATTTCTCGAACGCCCAGCGCGCGAATTTTATGACTACGTAATCGCCCCAAGGCTCATACTGTTCAAGGGTCCCCTTTCGCCAGTACGGTATTTCATCCATGGTCAGGCCGGCGGCGAGTTTTGTGGATATCCTGGCGATGGGAAATCCCGTAGCCTTGGACGCCAGAGCGGAAGACCTCGATGTCCTGGGGTTGATCTCTATGACCACAAGCCTGTCGTCATCCGGATTATGCGCGAACTGGATATTCGTGCCGCCGGTAACGCCTATGGCGTCCACAATTTTGTATGAGAGGTCCTGCATCCTTTTCTGGAGCGGCTCAGGCACGGTGAGCATGGGCGCGGCGCAAAAACTGTCGCCCGTATGGACGCCCATGGCGTCAATATTCTCGATGAAGCATACCGTAATCTTCTGATTCTTCGCGTCCCGCACAACCTCCAGTTCCAGTTCCTCCCATCCTAACACAGATTCCTCGACAAGCACCTGGTGCACCATGCTGGCAGAAAGCCCCCGGGCGACAATTGCCCTCAGCTCTTCCACATTGTAGGCGATGCCGCCGCCCGTGCCGCCCAGGGTATATGCCGGCCTCAGCACGACCGGGTACCCCATTTCCTCGGCAATGCGCTCGGCTTCTTCAACGCTGTGCGAAGGGGCGGATTTGGGTATCTCGATATTAAGGCTCCTCATGGTTTCCTTGAAAACAATGCGGTCCTCACCCCTCTCTATGGCATCGGCCTTGACGCCTATAATCTCGACGCCGTACTTGTCCAGTATCCCGAGCTTGTAAAGCGCTGAGGCGAGATTCAGCCCTGTCTGGCCGCCGAGGTTAGGAAGAAGCGCGTCGGGCCTTTCTACGGCTATTATTTTCTCGACACTCTCCGGAGTCAGCGGTTCAAGATACGTTTTATCCGCCATGCCCGGGTCCGTCATTATGGTGGCCGGATTGGAATTGACCAGCACCACATTGTACCCCTCTTCGCGCAGGGCCTTGCACGCCTGTGTCCCTGAATAGTCAAACTCACAGGCCTGCCCTATTATTATCGGCCCGGAACCTATTATCAGCACTTTTTTAATATCCTCTCTGTGCGGCATGGACCCTCCTATCTTTAGAATAAATTACGTTTTCTGCGCCGTCCTCAAATATTCCTGTATCGACCTTACACCCAGTGTCCCTCGCTGTACGGCCTCTATGCCGTTAACAGCGGCCTGCGCGCCTTGAAGCGTCGTCACACACGGAACCCCGTGCAATACCGCCAGACTTCTGATCGGGGACATGTCCGAATGCCCCCTGGATCCGGAAGGTGTGTTGATAATCAGATGCACTTTTCCGGTTTTAATCCATTCCGGGATAGCGGCAAAACCGTCTGAGATCTTCCCTACCACTGCCGCAGGTATATTGTTTTTGTGAAGCACCTTCGCGGTTCCGTCTGTCGCGACAATCTCAAAGCGCATATCGTGAAGTTTTTTCGCTATAAAAACGATGTTTCTTTTATCCTCATTGCGGACGCTTAGAAACACCTTTCCGCTTGTAGGCAAATGCTGGCCGGCGGCGGCCTGCGATTTGTAGTAAGCGATGCCGAAGCTCGAATCCACGCCCATCACCTCGCCGGTGGATTTCATTTCAGGCCCAAGCAATATATCGACTCCTGAAAATCTGGAAAACGGCAGAACCGACTCTTTAACGGATATGTGCTTAATATCCCGCTCTTTCCTGATGCCAAGACTCAAGAGGGTTTTCCCTGCCATTACTTTAGCGGCGGCCTTGGCCAGTTCGAGCCCGGTCGCCTTGCTTATAAAGGGCACTGTTCTGGACGCGCGGGGATTAACTTCCAGAATAAAAAGCCGGCTGTCCTTCACCGCGTACTGAATATTCATTAGGCCCACAACTTTTAAATCTTTGGCCAAAGCATGGGTCGCCTTGCGAATCTCG
>JBDRBZ010000247.1:0-3072 GCA_043822175.1 Candidatus Omnitrophota bacterium | reverse complement strand
TACAAGCCCATGGGCTTGTAAAATCTCGATAACTTTTTTCAGCGGAACTCCGCTGATCAATAACCCGGATATATCTATGTTTTTCTTAAGGCCGGCCCCGATAAATTTACTTCCGATAATAACGCTCACATCCACAGGAGAAGCAAGCGTAACAGGCATCTTCTGGCCTGTCAGCGACCTTGCCTCATCGCTTAATTTCCGCTCGTAAAGTTTAATCGTCCCTATGTCCCATTCCGTAAAAATACCCCTGCCCGCGAATTCTTCCAGCACACGGTACTGCTCGCCTCTGCCGGCGTCATATTCCTCGACGATCCGGCTGAGCCTGCCCATTTCGCCCGCCGCGGCCATCTGGTTCAGCTGCTGCCTGTGATACGGGGTAATCCCCCTCCTGCCAAACACGAGCACTTCCTTTGCCGCGGCCAGGCGGTGCGCGGTTCGCCTCACATCTTCGGCGCTTAACCGCCTCTCCGCTGTCAGCTGCCTAATAAAATATGCTTCCCACAGCTCATGGTAAAGGGCCTCTTGCCTTATTTCGTCGGATAAGCCTTTCCTGAGTACAATCAATATCGTGCCGTCGTCCATTTCCTCGTTATATGCCGCCATGCGCGGCATTTCAGAGGCGGGTGCGCCATAGAGTCTGACCCGTAATCCTTCCGGCACACCTTTCGCGATTATTTGAGACAAAGCTGGTTTTATTGCCTGACCAGCGGCAATCCAATCCGCCAGCGTATCAGGCGGCACGTCTTCAATATCCTCGTCGCCTATGTCTTTTAATCTTCTCTGCGGGGTTTTTCTGTCCCGGTACGAGGGGGGGAGATTCATCCTGTTAATACGTTGTTCCGTTTCCCACATGCGATTAACTGAAGCCGGCGTTCTTGAAAACGCTCTGGCACCTTCCTCTTCCAATAAGGCAGTGTGTCGCGATTCATGATGCCTTCCAATGAATGTAAATACATTTCCTTCATTTTTTGCGGTCACGGATGCCAATAATGAAATGGCATGCTGATCACGTTTTTTCATAAGATCGACTATTTCCCGGATATTACGAAACACTGAACTTATAAGCGCCCGGATTTCAGCGTAACCTTCGTTTCCCTCAAGAGGTATTAACAACTGATCTATAATCTCGGCAGCCGGTACCGTAGCACTAGCCTCCGCTTCTCCTACAAGAGCCCCAAGACTTTGCATGATCAGCGGATCTACGTTGTATTTATTACCAGCGGTTGAAATCTGCCCGCTCAATCTGTCAATTCTTGCATAAATCGCCACGGTTTCCCGCATATACTGCTCGTTTTCCATCGGCACTATTATTAACTTTTTCATCATGGCCTGAACTTCTTCACCTTCGCCGCCCAACGTCATATATCTTATGACCCCATGGAATAGAAGGAAAATATCATCCGCAACTTTAGGAGGGATTCCCCGTTCTATCAGCATCCGCTTTTCCTTTTCCATCCCACTCAGCCTAAGGGCCTGCCACATAGCGTTAATATTACCGGGTGTGGCTTCAACGCCCAGTATGGTAATATTGTTTGCCGGGTCAGACAAAATCGATCTAAGATTTTTTAAATACTCACGATACAGCCCCAAGGCCTGCTGTATTGAGGGTTGAGAAAAAATGCTTTTCAGCTGTTCGCGGAATTGCGCGCTTTGTTTAGTATCAGGCCGCGCAGGGATAGTGTACCCGTAGTTTATCGCTCTCTCCAATTCAAGCATGAGGACAGGGTCAGTATGTTTTATACCGTAAATGTAAATATTTTTACCGGCCAATTTCGCGTTGTCACCGGTCAGCTTATCTTGCTCCGTATCAGCCATAGTCCCGATTATTTTCTGTGCCGGTTGCCCGCGCATGATCTGTTCCGAAGTTCCGGGCATCTTTCTCATATTTATCCAGAAAATAATAGCGGCCAAAATCACGCCGACCAATCCGCTCACAACCCATACCATAATACTGGCCTTTCCGCTTTCTCTTCCCGCGGCATCTTTCAAAAACCCTTTTCGGTCAGGTGGTCTATCGCTCTTTTTATCTTTCTTTGATTTTTTATTTTTTGCTCTGCCACCTTTCCGGTTTGCCGCATAATCTCTTTTAACCTGACTCCGCGTCTCTTTATCCATCTGCCACAGCGGAGACTCGTACCTCTCGGCCTCACTAATACCTGACAGGGCGGCGGCGATAGCCGCGGTGTCCCCGCTCAATAATTCGTTTGTCCTGGCCTCAACCCATTCATGACCCATGGCGCCGAAATTTCCGGCCAAGAGTTCATGTGTGATTTCGCGCTGGCAATGGGCCCTCCATGCCGCCTGGTCCAGAGGCGCATTATTCTCATCCAGTAAAGAATGACCTTGGCCGTCAAATACTGACACATACAGGCCCTGGCCTCCGGCGTGGCTGGCTTTAAGCCCCTTTACCGCCGACAGCGCCGTGCTCCGTTCTATTTTTTCAGCGTCTGCCGGTTTTTCGTAAGAATTATCAGCCAGCGCGCGCACCTGGCCCGCTAAATCATAAAGTCCTTTCCCTTCCAGCTCAGAAACCACCTCATTCACGATATCCGGGCCTATGGCCACGTGCCTTGAGCCGTCTTTTATAAGAATATCCTCGCTTACTTCATGCAGCGCGTATTCCATGTCATCAATATTTTTCTCTATTTCCCCTGACAGGATATATGCGTCTCCTGCTTCTTCGGATGTATAACAGACAGGCATGCCGTTATCTATGCCGAAAATAATAAACGGGCCGTTTTTAAGCTTAAATCCTACAGACTTATAGGCCGTATTCTTTGTCACCTCATAGATCGACTCCAGTGCTATGCCTGTAAGCCGGAACATCTCGGTTCTGTCAATCCCGTTTACCTGCCCCAGAGCCTCCTCCACTTCCCGCGAAAGCGCATTACATAAACTTGTAACCTGCATGGTTGAAAGCGCCGCCAGTACTGACCGGCCGAAATCGCTTATTCCCCCTGACAATATTTCAAAATAGCGGCTTTCACACCTATCGTCATTTCTGAAATTCGGTATGATCGAAACATAGGATATGCCGTTCTCTTTGAAAAGTTCTGAAAGGTTATCTGTGTG
>JBDRBZ010000246.1:0-3426 GCA_043822175.1 Candidatus Omnitrophota bacterium | reverse complement strand
TATGCGCCTATCGGCGCTGCCGGGCTGGACAATGCGGATAAGATGGACGCCTATCTCACCAGTATCCATGCCTATGTAAAGGATAAGGATGCTTCGACTGTTTATATTACGGGCGGCGGGGCGTTGAAGGAGAACCTGATTGAGCTTGCAGAGCAGCTGTTTCAGGTAAGATGCGAGCTCGGCCATACGGGACTTAAATGGTGCCTGCTGGACGCCTCGAATTCCGTACTGCATACAACTACATTGGGTATTATCGCCTATAAACATAAAAACTTTATGAGCCGCGCCGTTCCGCTTAATCCCGTAGGCAAGGCCGTAAAATTTGTATCCGGTTTGATCGACAGCTATTTTTAAACCCTCGCGGAAATCCCCGGGCATTAGCCCGAGGGATGAATGTCCTTATGAGATTTCTGCTCGGGAGGGAGCCTTAGCCTTCAAGCGAGGGGGGCTTCGCCATGAAGACGGGCGCGAGAACCGCTGATGAACATACGGGAAGAACGAAAAGGGTGTCGGGGGCGCAATGATGCTTGCGACCGGTTTTGCGGCCGACGCTAAATTTTTGCCTGAGGCGATAAAGGGATGGGGCCTGGGGCTGATGGGCAACAGGGAAGCGCTTCAGAAGTCACCGGAACTGCTTTTTGCCGCTTGCGAAGGGGGTCTATTTATTTGCCGGGACACGATGCCTTGTCACGTTCGCGTTGGCGATAGTGCTTGTCAGCGTTAAAAAACAGGAGATCACATGAGCGCATACACATGGGCGATTTTGGCCGCGGTAATTTGGGGTTTTGTGCCATTACTGGAAAAGGCAGGCCTTGGCAGCGTAAGGCCGCTGGCGGGATTGTTTTATAGGAGCATCGGGGTGATCATAGGCATTATTCTGCTCGGGCTGTTTTTTGTAAAACCCCAGGAGCTGCAGGGCGTTGACTGGCGTTCGCGGGTCTATCTCGTGCTGGCGGGTTTTTTAGCAAGCTTTGTGGCGCAGATATTTTTTTATCACGGCCTGAAAATAGGCGAAATTTCCAGGGTCGTGCCGATATCAGGCAGTTATCCGCTGATCGCTTTCATGCTCGGTATCCTTTTGCTCGGAGAATCCGTAAACCCCGTAAAGCTGGCAGGGGCCGTGCTTGTGGTAATAGGCTTATGCGTCCTCAGGGTGGGGTAGATTGGGTTAAGCGCTTTGAGCCCAAAGCCCAAAACCCACAACTCTTTTTCTGTTGACACCCTGTTGAATAGGGTTTAAACTATCAAACCAATATTAAGGCGCATATCCGACATACAACATACTAGGTATTATTATATCCTATGATAAAGCAAAATCTTGAAAAGATATGCGCAGACATCGCAGACGGCGCCGCAAAGGCCGGCCGGAAGAAGGAAGATGTCTGCCTTATCTGTGTCACAAAAGAGGCGAATTCGGCCGACATTCTCGATGCCGTGGCAAACGGGGCGCTGCACCTGGGAGAAAACAGGGTAAAGGAAGCGGAATTAAAATATAAGGCTCTGGGGGAAAAAGTCACATGGCACATGGTAGGTCATTTACAGACCAACAAAGTCAGGGACGCCGTATCCATATTCTCGTTTATACATTCTGTGGACAGCATGCGTCTGGCTCAGTGTATAGATAAAGAGGCGTCAAGGGCAGGGCATGTCCAGAATATATTGATCGAGGTAAATGTGTCGGGTGAGGCATCCAAGTTCGGCATCACACCCGACCAGCTGGGGGGCATGCTGGAGTCCATGAAAGGATTGGCGAATATTCATATATGCGGGTTGATGACGGTTGCGCCGTATACGGATAACGCCGAAGATTCACGCAAGTATTTTATCGCCTTAAGGGAACTGCGCGACAAATACGGCCTTAAAGAGCTGTCAATGGGCATGACACAGGATTACGCCGTCGCGGTTGAGGAGGGCGCGACCATGGTCAGGGTCGGCAGGGCAATCTTTTCAAAGTGACGGTAACTGATTCCGGAGGCATATACATGAAGAACATGAGGCTTGGGATAATAGGCTGCGGAAATATGGGAGAGGCGATATTGAAAGGCGTTCTCTCGGGCGGTATTTTGCGGGCCAGGCAGATATGCGTCGCCGATATCTCGCGCCGCAGGGCAAAAAACATGGAAATGAAATACCGCGTAGTTTCTGTTTCATCCAATAATGCCCTTGTGCGCCGCTCAAACGTCATTATCATTTCCGTAAAGCCCCAGCATTCCAGGGAATTGCTTGAAGAGATCAGTCAATCCTTAAGCGAAGCAAAATTGCTCGTATCGATAATGGCCGGCGTTACGCTTAAGGGGATTGCCGGAATGGTCGGAGGACGTGTGCCTGTCGCGAGGGTCATGCCTAACATGGCCGCTATTGTGGGCGAGGCCGTGTCAGGCATAAGTTATAGCAGGTATGTGACTGACAGGAATAAAAGATCCATAAGAAAGCTGTTAAAGGGCGTGGGACACGTGTATGAGGTTCATGAAGGCATGCAGGACCTCATTACGGCGGTTACCGGCAGCGGGCCGGCGTATTTCATGTATTTTGCGGAAGCCCTTATCGAAACGGCGGCCAGGCATGCCATGCCTTACAAAGACGCCATAAGGCTTGTCGTACAGACTATGGTCGGAAGCTCGATACTGTTGAGGGAGGCCGGCACGCATCCTGAAATACTGAGGCGCAAGGTCACGTCTAAAGGCGGTACCACCGAGGCCGCGATCAGGGTTTTCGAAAAGGCGCGTCTTATGGACACCATACACGGGGCTGTCACTGCGGCAAGAAAAAGATCTCGGGAATTGTCCCGGTAACAGACGGAGGTCATCATGTTTGTATTCGGCGAAATATTTCAGGCGCTGGCGCATCTGGTTAACACAATATTTCAGATAATTTATTTCCTGCTTATAATCAGGATCATACTGTCATGGTTTTCTGTGAATCCTTATAATGACATCGTGCAGATCCTGTACAAAATAACCGAACCCTTACTAATGCCATTCAGGAGGCTGCCGCTTACGTTCGGGCCCATGGATTTTTCACCGATACTGGCTTTTCTCGTGCTCTGGTTCGTAAGAGACATTGTTGTGGGTATCCTCATGCAGCTGGCTGTCAGGCTGAAATAACTTATCGGGGGCGCGTTTATCGCCGATATCATGAGAATAAGAGCGCGAGTATATCCCAGATCAAGCCGGCGCGCGGTTAAGGAGGCCGAAACCGGGGAGTATCGGGTATACACGCATAAACCTGCCGAGGGCGGTAAGGCTAATAAAGAGGTCGTGGAATTGATCGCCGGGCATTTTAACGTGAAACGGCATCAGGTAACCATAATAAGCGGACTTAAAGCAAGGGACAAGTTAATCGAGATTCCAGGGTAAGCGCTAAAAATCGGAGGCAAACAATGACCAGGATCGGAGTGATAGGGGGAAGCGGGTTATACAATATAGA
>JBDRBZ010000245.1:0-6200 GCA_043822175.1 Candidatus Omnitrophota bacterium | reverse complement strand
GTCGCCTGGCCTTTGGATGCCAGCACATGCGTTATCGCGCTCGTAAGGCATGTCTTGCCGTGATCAATGTGCCCGATCGTCCCTACATTCACATGCGGCTTCGTGCGTTCAAATTTTTCTTTCGCCATATCGGCCTCCTTTTTTCTCTTTAACCCCTGCCGGGCGTTTTGCCTTCTACGATTTTCTCTGCTATGTTTTTCGGAACCTCTTGATAAAATGAAGGTTCCATTGTATACGTCGCGCGCCCCTGTGTCAAGCTTCTTATGGCAGTAGCGTAGCCGAACATCTCTGCCAGAGGAGCCAGCCCGCGTATGATCTTCAAATCACCCAGCTGTTCTAAAGCCTCTATCTTAACACGTCGGGCGTTCAGGTCGCCTATTACATCGCCCATGTACGGCTCGGGCGTAATAACCTCAAGATTCATTATCGGTTCGAGGAGCACGGAATTGGCTTTTTTTATCGCATCAGAGAACGCGATCTGGCCTGCCATGCTGAAAGCGAGGTCAGACGAGTCTACATCATGATACGTCCCGTCATAAAGAACGACCGTAATGTCAGTCACCGGATAACCTGCAAGGCATCCGGATTTCGCCGCTTCCTGTATCCCTTCCTCAACGGAAGAAATATATTCTTTGGGAATCGCCCCTCCCCTGATTTTATCCTCAAATACTATGCCTTTTCCCTTCTCAGCCGGCAGGGCCTCAATCTCAACATGACCGTACTGCCCCCTGCCGCCGGTCTGCTGTATAAATTTACCCGTAGCCTTAACGGATTTTGTTATGGTCTCCTTATAGGCGACCTGCGGTTTACCGACATTAGCCGTAACATTGAACTCCCTCTTCATCCTTTCGACCAGTACTTCGAGATGCAGCTCGCCCATTCCGCTTATAAGCGTCTGACCGGTTTCAGCGTTGTAGGTCATCCGGAATGACGGGTCCTCGGACATGAGTTTACGCAGCGACTGGCCGAGTTTATCCTGATCGGCCGCGGTAGCCGGCTCAATCGCCATCGATATAACCGGTTCCGGGAAAGACATCGTCTCAAGAACTATAGGCCTCTCGGGATCTGTTATGGTATCACCCGTAACTGTCTTTTTCATTCCCACCACAGCCACAATGTCCCCGCACCCCGCTTCCTCGATAATCTCCTGCCTGTTCGCGTGCATGCGCAGTATTTTGCCGACCCGCTCGCGCGCGTCCTTTGTGGCATTATAAATATAACTTCCCTGTTTCAGTACCCCGGAATAAACCCTTATGTACGTGAGGTTCCCCACATACTTATCGCTCATAACTTTAAACGCGAATGCGGTAAAAGGCCCGTTCTCATCGGGTTTCCTCTCCTCCTCCTTATCCGTAACAGGGTTTATCCCCTTAACGGCGGAAAGATCCAGTGGCGACGGCAGATAATCGCAAACCCCGTCCAGCATCTTCTGTATACCTTTGTTTTTAAACGCGGCCCCGCAGAACACAGGCACGAATTTATTGGCGATCGTCGCGGCGCGCATGTATGCCTTAAGCTCATCCGGATAAATGCCCTGATCGTTTATGTACCTTTCCATGGTTCTATCGCATGTCTCGGCAAGCCTCTCTATCAGATCATGGCGGTATTTACTGGCGACCTCTTTCATGTCATCCGGTATAGGCGACTCCACGATCTCGGCGTCCAGATCCTCTCCCTGGTAGAGGTATGCCTTCATTCTGACAAGGTCAATAATCCCGCGAAACTTGTCTTCGCTGCCTATAGGTATCTGAACCGGATGGGCATTCGCGCCGAGACGGCCCCTTATTTCCTCTACCACTTTAAAGAAATCCGACCCTACCCTGTCCAGCTTATTCACAAACGCGAGCCGCGGGACCTTATAACGGTTAGCCTGGCGCCATACGGTTTCGGACTGCGGTTGGACGCCCCCGACACCGCAAAAAACCACGCATGCGCCGTCAAGCACTTTAAGCGACCTTTCAACCTCTATTGTAAAATCCACATGCCCGGGCGTATCAATGATGTTTATGCGCTTATCTTTCCAGAAACATGTCGTTGCGGCGCTGGTAATGGTAATGCCCCTTTCCTGCTCCTGCTCCATCCAATCCATAACAGCGGTGCCCTCATGGACCTCGCCGACTTTGTACGACTTGCCCGTATAATACAGTATACGCTCGGTCACCGTAGTCTTCCCGGCGTCGATGTGCGCGATTATGCCTATATTACGCAGATTTTCCAGTTCACTCATTTTAGCCTCTACCGTCTCTTCTCTCTCACCGCATATCCCGGAATGCATGTTTAACCCTACCACCTGTAATGGCTGAATGCCTTGTTTGCCTCCGCCATTTTGTGCGTATCTTCCCTCTTCTTAACCGCGGCGCCTTCCTTGTTGTAGGCCTCCAGCACTTCCTGCGCCAGACGTTCCTCCATGGGCTTGCCTTTGCGGCCGCTCGCATAATTCCTTATCCACATAAGAGCGAGAAAATTTCCCCTGTCTGTCTTGACCTCAATAGGAACCTGATAAGTCGCGCCCCCTATCCTTCTGGACTTAACCTCCAGAAGGGGCCTGACATTCTCAACCGCCGTGTTGAATATCTCGAGCGGATTAGAGTTCTTTGTCTTTTCAGCCAATATATCGAGAAAGTTGTAGACTATCTTTTCCGCGGTGGATTTCTTGCCCCTTTTCATCACCATGTTTATGAACTTCCCGACAAGTGGGCTTGAGTATTTCGGGTCGCACCACGGCTGGCGCTTTTGGGCTCTTCTTCTTCTCATTGTTACCCCTTATCCTTTCATATCCTTATCGCAGGCTCGTTTGTTTAAGCTTTCGGCCTCTTTGCCCCGTATTTGGAGCGTGACTTCTTCCGGTCTGCGACACCGGCGGTATCCAGAGTGCCTCTGACTATGTGATAACGGACGCCCGGCAGGTCCTTAACCCTGCCGCCGCGCACTGTGACCATGGAGTGTTCCTGGAGATTGTGCCCCTCTCCGGGAATGTACCCCGTAACTTCAATGCCATTCGTCAGCCTAACCCTGGCGATCTTTCTGAGCGCGGAATTAGGCTTCTTCGGTGTCTGTGTTTTTACCTGGAGACACACACCCCGCCTCTGCGGGCATCTCTGAAGCGCCCGTGATTTGCTCTTTTTAGCGAACTGTTCCCTGCCAAATCTGATCAATTGATTTATCGTCGGCATTACTTTTCTTCCTTCTCGTTTTCCTCTTCGCCTTTTGTTTCTTCAATATCATCGAAAACGTTTTTGACAAGATCTATTTCCCTGTGTTTATAAAACCCTGTGCCGGCCGGGATGAGATGCCCCATGATTATGTTTTCCTTCAAACCTATCAGGTTGTCAACTTTGCCGCTCGCGGCGGCATCCGTGAGAACCCTCGTGGTTTCCTGGAAACTAGCGGCCGATATGAAACTCTCTGTCATCAGCGAGGCCTTGGTTATGCCCAGAAGAATAGGACGCGCGCTCGCGGGCTTGCCTTTTTTCTTCGCCACCTTGTTATTGGCTTCCTGGAACGCGACCCGGTCAACCTGCTCCCCCATAAGGAAATGCGTATCGCCCTGGTCTTCAACGCGCACCTTTTTGAGCATCTGCCGCACAATAACCTCGATGTGTTTGTCATTTATCTTTACACCCTGAAGCCGGTAGACCTCCTGGACTTCGTTGACGAGATATTCCTGAAGCGCCTTTTCACCGGACACCTTGAGTATATCCTGCGGCACGATGGGTCCGTCAATAAGCTGCTGGCCCGCGTAAACACGGTCGCCCTTGTACACGTTGAGGTGTTTGCCGTGAGGGATATCGTATTCTTTTTTCATGCCTGTAGTGCTTTTAATGATAACCCTCTTCTGCCCCTTCTTGGTCTCACCGAACTCAACGACCCCCGCGATTTCACTTATGATCGAGGGATCCTTTGGCCTGCGCGCCTCAAACAGCTCTGCCACACGCGGCAGACCCCCTGTAATATCTTTTGTCTTTGTCAGGACGCGAGGGGTCTTCGCGAGAACGTCGCCGGCCGTTACCCCCTTATGGTCTTTTACGAGAATGTGCGCCCCCGAAGGAATTGAGTATATGGCCGCCACCTCATCGCTCGCATCCACTATGATGATCTGGGGATGATAATCGCCACGATGCTCGGCTATGACCCGGTTCTTGAGATTGGTTACAGGGTCGGTTTCCTCATGCATCGTTACACCCTCGATAATATCCTCAAATTTCACCTTACCGCTTACTTCGGTCAGGATCGGTGAAGTGTAGGGGTCCCATTTGACCACCATTTCGCCTTTCGATATGGCCGCTCCGTCCTTGAACATAACTGTCGATCCGTGCGGTACCGTAAAACGCTCCAGCTCATGTCCGTCCGGATGGTTAACGCTGATCTGGCCGTTCCTGTTAAGCACGATGTATTCGCCGCTCTTTTTTGTCTCAACGGCTTTAATATTATGGTACTTGATCACGCCCTTCTGTTTGGATTCAGCGTAAGACTGCTCAACAACACGGCTCGCCGTACCGCCAATGTGGAAGGTTCTCATCGTAAGCTGGGTTCCGGGCTCTCCTATTGACTGGGCGGCTATTACGCCCACGGCCTCACCGACTTCCACGAGTTTGCCTGTAGCGAGATTCCGGCCGTAGCATTTCGAGCATACGCCTTTATTCGATTCGCACGTAAGCACGCTCCTTATCCTGATGCGCTCGAGATCAAGAGTCTGTATCAGCGCCGCCTTTTCCTCCGTAACCTCTTCTCCGGCCTTCACAATCAGTGTGTCTGAAATGACATCGGTTATATTGTCAAGCGCGACCCTGCCCACTATCCTTTCGGACAGCGGTATGACAACCTCATCGCCCTCGATAATCGGGCTGACAAATATACCGTTCAGCGTGCCGCAGTCAATCTCGCTCACGATCACGTCCTGCGCAACGTCGACGAGCCTGCGGGTAAGATATCCCGAATCCGCGGTCTTAAGCGCGGTATCCGCCAGACCTTTCCTCGCGCCGTGCGTCGATATAAAGTACTCCAGAACAGTAAGGCCCTCGCGGAAATTCGCGGTAATCGGAGTCTCTATGATTTCCCCCGAAGGCTTTGCCATGAGCCCGCGCATGCCCGCCAGCTGACGTATCTGCTGCTTCGACCCCCTGGCGCCGGAATTGGCCATCATGAAGATAGAGTTGAACGGGTCAAGGTCCTTAAAAATAAGGTCTGATATCTCGTCCGTCGTATGCGTCCAGAGATCGATAATCTTGTTATACCTCTCACCGTCGGTAATAAACCCTTTCTGGTACTGCGACTCGATCTGACCCACATCCGTCATGGTCTTGCGCAGTATTTCCTCTTTTTCTTTCGGCACCTTAAGGTCATCCACTGAAATCGATATGCCCGCACGCGTAGCCTCCTCAAAACCTATCTCTTTCAGGCGGTCGAGAAGCTCGACCACTTCCTGGTGCCCCTTCAGCTTGTAGCACCCATTTATGACGTTGCTCAGGGCAGCCTTGTCCATGGGTTCGTTAACATACGGAATGCCCTCGGGCATGTGCGTGTTGAATATAACCCTTCCTACCGTAGTATCGATAACCGCGCCGGCGCGCCGAACTTTGATCTTGGCATGGAGGGCCACTTCATCATCCTGAAAAGCCGTTATAACCTCATCATCACTTGAGAACCTTCCGCCTTCGCCTTGTACGCCTTTCTTTTCCTGAGTGAGATAATAACATCCCAGGACTATATCCTGTGAAGGCACGGCTATGGGCCGCCCGTTTGCCGGCGAAAATATGTTATTGCTCGCCATCATGAGCACTTTGCATTCTATCTGCGCTTCAAGGGAAAGAGGCACATGGACGGCCATCTGGTCTCCGTCAAAATCAGCGTTAAATGCCGCACAGACAAGAGGATGAATCCTGATGGCGTTCCCTTCGATAAGCCTCGGCTGAAACGCCTGTATGCCCAGCCGGTGAAGCGTCGGCGCCCTGTTTAGCATTACAGGATGATCCTGTATAACCTCATCAAGGATATCCCAGACCTCCAGCTTTGTTTTCTCCACCATCTTCTTGGCGCTCTTAATCGTATGCACGAATCCTTTATCTTTCAGTTTTCTAATTATAAAGGGCTCGAAAAGCTCTAATGCCATTGACCTCTGCTGGTAAACGTGCTAAACTTCATTGCTTGATGAGTAAATTGTTTTCCAGTTCTATGCTGTTTGAAAATGAAGGGGTTGGTAT
>JBDRBZ010000244.1:0-9173 GCA_043822175.1 Candidatus Omnitrophota bacterium | reverse complement strand
GTATCAGCCGTGTGTGTCTCGCGCGAATAATCAATCAAGGTATCCAGTAATACCCCCCTGCTTCCCGCTTTTACAGGTATGCGGCTTGCCGACAGCCGCGCCATTATACCTTTCGCCGTCTCAAGCGTGGGACTACCCTCGCCCGGCTCACCCATGATCGCGATACCCGGCTCCCACGCGCTTAATGCCCGAAGGTTACGCGCAATCTCCTCATTAGCCAGACTGACAGCGGTCGCATCGGATTTCAGTATTTTTCGCCGGTTCCGTTCCAGATACTCCATTGCGTCATCAAGTGAATTTGTGATATGCGGCACTGATGGGATCTTTGCCATAAGGTTTTCCCTTGGCCAGGCCGACAACAGAGCATCCATTATCGGCTGCCAGTAACTTTTGCCGATAAGCACGACAGGCTCACCCCTAAGCCACACTTCGAAAAACTCGTCCATGGTGCCGAATCCCCCCGGAAAGACTACAGTGCCGAGACAATTCTCGTAAAGGCCGAGTTTTCGCGTAACAAAATGCTTAAAGACATATACTTCTTCGGCATAAGCAGTGGTCTTCTGCTCAAACGGGAGGGTTATCCTTATGCCCTGTGTTTTACGGCTGATTGCGGGCCCGTCCTCCGCGCGCGCGCGCGCTTCTTCCCTCGCTTCGATATAACCGCGCAGCGGCGCGTCCATCATGGACGGCCCCGCGCCCGAGCGCACGCACAGGCCTGAGCCGAAAAGCGTCGCCCCAAACCGCCTGTTTACTTCATAAAAAGGATGTGTTTCTGGAATACGGGCGCTGCCGAATACGGCAATAGCCGGCTCCCACCGCAATTGCAGCCCAAGCAGCTGTGTCCGCTCCTCCTGCAGTTCCGTTATAAGTTCATCTACCGGCTGAGAGAAATACCCGGCAGTACCGGCCGCCGCTTCAACGCCGGTTTCTTCCCGGGCCCCGGTCCCGCTAACCGCGGCTGCGGCAAGCGCTGAAACCAAGTCCACACTGCACGCTGCCGCGATATCAGGACTTATATGATATGGAATGCCACGGTCACTCTGTTCAGAACTGTTGGTGAGAAAGCACACGTCGCTGTCCATGGCCATAGTCACGACTTCAGGCATGCTCCGGGCGAGTTTCGCCCTCGCATCGCTTTTTGAGATGCGCGGATCATCGCCCACAACAACGTCGATATCGATATCAGCCACGCCGCCTTTAATCCTGCGCCCCTTCCACGCGTCTATGCCGGCATACTCAACAGGCACCGCGGTTGCCGAATTCATAACCGTCTCCTGTGACCTGAACTCCACCCTGAACAATTTCCGTATAACACCCGCGTACTTTAAATATCCTAAAAACTCTCCGAATGAAAGCCTGCATCCGAATTTCACTTCATCCTGCCAATCAACGCCTTTTTTTGGAGTTAAAGCCATATCCGCATATGGCCCGAAATCCGTATGGCTGTCGAGACACCGCCAAAGGACTCCCCCCTTGTCAATAAGCGCCTGCGCGTTTTCCTTATAATGCCCGAAAAAGAAAGAATACGAGAAATTGTGCTGCCCGCTCCAGTAGATCTTTTTACCGTCTGCCAGCGTAATGATCACATAATATTCCCGGCCGATCCTGTAAATTTCCCGGTTAATTTTAATTTCGAGAATAGGGAAAATCGTGCTCTCATGCGGCCAGGACATATCCTCAAGGCGATATGACCTTTGTTCAATAGTGATATCCGGCACATTATATTCTTCCTCTATCTTACAAACACTTTCGGTAGTTTTGTCCGGCATCGGCTGGTACCGCGCGCCGTTTACGCTGATAGGCCTCTCATGCTTCATTCTCAAGCTGTAAGTCATATGATCGCCCATTAGCGGCACAGATTTATCAATTCTAAATCCTTGTTCCGCGATAATTCTCCTTACAAATGAGGAATCGCCGGATTCCATATTAATGACACTATCAGGCTTTAAAAGATGCTTTACACCTTTTAACAGTCCTGCTAATATCCGTCCGCCCGGATCCATGATTTCGTCTGAAACCTCGCCGGACTCTGTAGCCTCCACAAGCCGGGACCTGACCGGCACCGGGCTGTTATATATGACCCTGTCAAATCTATATCCCGGGTCCCAATCCTTAAGGTTTAGTATATCAACGCATTGAACCGTAAGTTTATTCGGCACTCCGGCGCTTTCAGCATTTAACAAAGTAAGCACAAGCGCCAGAGGCCTTTTATCTATGCATACCGCGCGGCTGGCGCCGTGTTTCAAAGCCATTATCGCCTGTATGCCGGTGCCGCACCCGGCGTCAATCACACATTCTCCTTCATCTATTTCCTCTTTCACGGCGTTTATCAGGTCACGGGTGGTATTACCAATAAACGGCGAAAAACGCAAGACCTCATTATCAGATGATAAATAAAACCAATGCCCCAGTTCAGGATACGTGTCATTACCCGCTATATCTGAAACTTTCACCTCCTTAATAGGCAGGTCACGCACCAATATCCGGATCATATCGTCACGCACCGTATTGTCCGGACAGCGCAGGGCTTTTTCAATAAGCGGCATATCCGACAGCAGAGTCTCCAAAGTCACTTTCTTGGGATATTCAATAAAATAGGCGTCATAGTGGCCGGTTCCGTCATCATCGGGCTTATCGCATGTTAACCCGAACTGGTATGCTATACGCGCAGAATAGGGGCTATTAGCCTGAATCTGTATATATTCCATCGATATGCTCAACATGTGCCTCATCATGACCGCGAACAGCGCCCTTCCGATGCCCTGTCGTTGGAGTTTATCCGACACGGCAATTTCAGTAACAAGCGCCTTTTTGTTAAACTTGTTATAATACACATTTATGAAGCCTTGTACGGATCCGTCTGCCTCATATACCCATAGCAATCTTGTGGAAGAGTCAGTATCGTATCTCATATCCCCGGCATATTGTTCAGCGTTAGGGTTGCGGTGCTTCCATACCAGACAGGATAAAGCGGATATGCGGGCGGCATCCTCGACACGCGCGGGCCTTATCCTGCCGATAATATGCTCCGGCATTTTATACCGCGTCTTGAATATCGTCTGTGCCTGTTTCCAGGTCTCGGGATCACAGGCATGGGTGCCCTCGTATTTCTTGAGGTAATCGTCATCAGGCAGTACCGGGCTCTCCGGCGGTTCTATCGCTTGCTCATCATGCCATTTCTCGTGGAAAACGCCTGCTTATCGGCAAAGATGTGGATAAATGTATTACCCGCGAGCGCGGCGAGATAAATATACAGGGGCACGTTAAAAAGAGGCACATAAGAGTAAGGATAATTGACGATCATCGCGCAAACCGAAGACGCAGAAAACAGGATAAAGCTCGCGATCGGGCCCGCGCGCATCTCGCGCGTGTTCGCCCGGCCGAAATCCCCGCCCAGCCAGTGGCCGAACTCGTGGACTCCCCAGCCCACGAGGAACGCCGCAACCGACACACTAAGCGCTAGTGGGAAGTTAGCAAAGAACCCTCCGGACATGACCGCGCCGCCCGAGATAATACCGAGCAATATCCCGCCGGCCTTGTATCCGGCCTCCAGCTGCGGGCCGGAAGAGTCCGCGGGATTGACACAGGCGCTGTCCGTAAAGGCCCCATCGGGATATTCCTGTGCGGTCCCCGCAGTTACCGTCCAAAACCGGCAGTCATGAAGCCCGCGGCCGAAACATGCCTTAATTATCTCATCCCGGGTGTATCCTAACTGAAGAAGCGGGACAAAAAAGAGCTTGTCCGCCAATACAGCGCTTTTAGACACGAAAAAGTCCCTTTCAAAAATAGACCTGTAGCGGGCACTTATCAGGGCCAATTCCAATCCGAACCTGTCCACTCTCTTATAACTCAGAAGATTCAGCATGATACGCTGCCACTGTCTTGTCGAATTATGAAAATAAATTTCGTCCGGTTTTCTGTCGGGATAATTATCCGCGAGATAGGTTGTCTGCGGTTCTATCCTGAAATCCACTCCCCTTTCCCGGGCCAGGCGCCTGAACAGATCAAGATTAAGGTTAAATGTCCACGTGTTCGCTATATGCTGTAAATGATCACAATAAGGCAAAAATACCTCTCCCTTCGGATCCAGGTATTGAGCCGCAGTAAACCCGTAATCGTTAAACTGCACGTATCCGTTTTCGGCAACGCGGGAGAGACTATTCTCAAAATGTCTTAAGGCGGTTATATTTAACGGGAAGCGCATGACCTTTCTGTCTACCCGGCGTTCCTGTTTCAGGGACTCGTCATACACGTATCTTACAAAATCATTCACAAGGGCCAGATAAGGATATTCTCCGGTATTATCTATTTCGCCGAACCTCTTCTCCATCCTGATCCTACGGAGGAATCCGGGATGCAATCTCCTGATCTTCGCGATGTCGCCCTCCCTCAATATTTTCACAAGCTCTCCGGTAGGCATTACTGTGGGAGCCCAGTTTATACCGGACAGGCCAAGAATAAACGAAATTACGCTTTGTAGCCCTCGCACAAAACTCAGCCATTTTTCTTGTGAAATACCCGCTTTCTCGATATAAGGGAGCCCGAATGTCCTGTAATATTTACCGTCTATGTACAATATCTCCTGCCCGGGCAGGTCATCGAAGAATTCGTTATGACGGACAAGTAATGCTTTTGCGCCTATTTCATCCATACGCCGCCCGTATTCTGACGTATTGCCTTCTTCCCAGCGCACAAGAGCCGTGTGCCCGGCATGGCGCCTGAGGCGGCCGCTTTTAGAGGCCCTTTCCAGTATATTGTCCGAGAAATCAATGAGCACATACATGATGCGCCCGTAGTATTCAGGGGAACGTTCCTTTATATAATCCAGAAAATCCGCGGCATACCTGCCCGTTCCCACGCCCCACTCCTCGACGACTATGCGGCCGGGCAGTTCATCCAGGCCCTCAAGGTGTCGGCAGAACTCAGCGGCATTCGCGCGCGCAGTCATGGAATCGGTTTTCACGGTTGTATTGAACCTTATGCCTTCGGTCTCGTACTTCCAGCGGTTCAATACGGTCGTAACGGCAGGCCTGCCGTTTTCGCCTTCAAGTGGCTCATACATCAGCCTTAGGAGGAACACCTCACCCCTCTTTGCCATTTCCTCGGGGTCTTTCGCTTCAATAACGCCGGGGGCCTGTCCCAATGACGAGTCATCAAAGAGGCGCTTATTTCCCTCATACAATTCTTCCATTGAGAATAGATTCTCACGCGGTCGGTATCCATTCACCATCACCGGGGACGGGGCATTTTGCAAACCCTGGCCTGTCCCCGCTCTGAACCCTGGGGTGTCCCCATTTGCTCCTGAGCGAAACAGCACCTTCCGATCTGCGAAGATGTGGATGTAATAATTGGCCGCGGCTATGAGGAGGATGTGTTTCAAATGGGCGCTGAAGAAGAACGCCTGCGGATAAAACATTGAAATGACACAGGCTGCTAAACCTGCCGACACGCACAAATAAAGACTCGCCAGCGGCCCGGCGCGCATCTCGCGCGTGTTCGCCCGGCCGAAATCCCCGCCCAGCCAGTGGCCGAGCTCGTGGACACCCCACCCCACAAGGAACGCCGCGAACGATATGCCAAGCGCCAGCACGATCGGCGGCACGCCCGCCATAGGCGGCAGCAGCGCCCACCCCACTGCCGCACCGAGCGCAACACCGCCGGCTTTGTAGCCGTGGGCCAACTTTGGCCTATCCCCATCCGGGGACAGGTCTGGGTTCAGAGCGGGGACAGGTCCAAGTTCACCAAAAGCCCCGTCCCTGGTAACTATGTGGTGGATTAACCTGGCAACGGGTTTGAATCGGTCGGCGAAGTTCGGGTCGCCGGGGGGCGGAACAATATTATGGCGGATAACGTGCACCTCGGCGTCAACATCGGGTTTGATGTCAGCGGCTTCCTCCAATGTCCTCCAGTCTATTGCCGTATCTTCCACGCACCTATTACGCCGCACATTCTTGTCGGGTACGAGTATGAAAATATGCCTGATAGACACATACCCTTCCTCGGCCCGGACATGATAACGGCCGGAATACAGGTCTGCCTCATGCTCCCATGAATGTCCCACAAATGCCATTCCCGCGAACAGCTTACTTCCGTCATACAGCCAATGCGGCCAGTCATCAGAACCCAGCCTGTATGAAGCGCCGGGCATGTTAACAAGGCAATAACTCGTTGAGGATTTCCCCACATTGCACATGCCTTTTATAAGCAGTCCGTTATCTCCGTATTTTATGAGGTTGGAATGAGTACGATTCATCAGGTTATTCGCGAGATAGAGGTCGGCATAATAATTTCCAGTAGGCTTAAGTAAGTGCAGAATAGCCGCACCTCCCATTTCTCTGTACATCCTGATAACCATTTCCGAGCGCACAAACGGCATGACGACAGAAATATTACGCCTCAAGGTTCCGGAAATTTCCCCGGGCAGCCACATGTCAGACGCGGCATATTGCGTCAGCCATTCGGCAAACTCCGTGTTCATCCCCGGTATTGCCGCAACTTTTCCCACAATTTCTCTATGCGAGAATACATCGAAATAAATTGCTTCCGAAGCGTAACTTTCATGCCCCAGCAAATCAAATACCTGTTTCCGAAGCTCCGCATAATCCGGCCTTTCCGATATTATCGCCGTCTTTTCAGCCACCGTGAGCGCTTTCTCATCACGCACCACATCATCACTCGCCAGCACGCCTATTACTCTTAAATAGTATTTCAAGGCGGCCGGGATCCTGCGCCTGCCCGCAGTCATGGCCGGGATGTTATCCGAAATCCGCGCCTGCAGCGCCCCCCGTCCCGATGCCGGCGCCGCATATATACTCTGCGGCAGATCAAGACAGTTGCCCATGGATGACACAGACCCGTCCGCGCCCGCCTCAAGCGCCTCGATGATCCGCGCCTCATCCCCCTGGAACGTCCTTATTACCCCGGCATATCCTTTAAGAATGCGCTTGTCGCCCGAAGAGTCTTTTATGGCGAGAATATCGCTTCTCAGCCTGTTGACTATGCCCAGCGAAATATTCTTGCCATTTACCTTATGGATGCCGGGGTTATTGTAGAGAACCAGCGGCAACCCGGGATTTATCTCATCCTTTATTTTTCGTATATGCGGGATGATCTCATAGTTATTATTCAAATAATAAAGCGGCGCGAGCACGATCGCATTTATATGCGGCATGCCCTCGATCGCCCTGACGTTATCTTCAGTCTCCCCGGCACTGTTTCCGGTAGCGTTCGCGAATATGGTGAGGCGGCCTTTCGATGCTTCGGCAAATATCCTTATGGCTTCCATGCGCTTATCATTCGGCATGTCCATGAACTCACCTGTCGCGCCCATGACAAGCACTGACTTGACACCGATCGACAGCAGGTGATCGATAAGCCGCTTTATGCCTTCCCTGTCTATGATTATCTCCGTCCCCTTTTTAATAACAGGCGTGACAACCGGTACCACATTCTGGTTATAGGCGAGTTTTGCCTTAGCGGCGCGCTTTTCTTTGCTTTTGGGCCTCGCGCCGAGGCTCTTAAGCACGGTTTTAATATTATCGCCTTTTTTCGGCGGGCTCAAACCCGAGGCCTTATAATATATTTCCTTCTTGTCTTTTACAATTCTCACTTCTTTATGAACGAGCCCCAGATACACAAGCGTATTAAGGTCACGGCGGACAGTCTCTATCGAAAGACCTCCGTCCCTCATCCTGCCCCTGGTTATCCTGCGCACAGACTCTGCCCGGGCAAACCGCCCCTTATAGGTTTTCGTGAGAATAGAATACATGCGCCACGGCGAACCTTCAGGGTGATTCACGAATTCCAGCATAACCGTATGTATCGAAGGTTCTGACATCACTGATCCTTCTATATCGGACAGGATACCCAATAACCGGATCAGAATGTCCCTGGCCGCAGGATCGGAGCTTAGCCTTAGCAATTCCGTGTTGCCGTTTGCCCGAAGAATACGCGCGACATAATCCGAGAATTCCTGATACTGCAGGCCTATCGCGGTCTGATCCTGCGCATTACCCGCACTTAATCGCGCCATTTCCACCATGTAACGGTATTGAAAATTCCCGGCAGTCCCTAAAAGCGCGTCCAGGTCATCCGGGTACATGAAATCGGTATAAGGTATGCCGGGCACGATCCCGTGGACATTGGCCGATTTCCAGAAATATTGCAGGTAATCATACAATTTCTGATTCTGGGCAAGTATACTGATGCCTTCGCCATTTTCCATCTCTGTCAGCATACCCTCACCGATACGCTCAAACACTGTCTTGCCTTCAAGATCGGCTATAGGGTTATAGTCATGCATTTTAAGAAATGACCTTTGGAGTTGATCGCTGGCATCTGAAATCACATGGTAACCAGCATACTCGGGCCGGCTCAATAGATACCTGAGCAATGCCCTGCCCATGCCCAGTCTCGTATTGCTCATGGGGAAGTTCGGGTGGAAATGTTCTATCCATACGGTACGCGTCTGCTTTATGGCCTGGAACGAAATCCATGCCCCCGCGTTTACTTCACCCTGATCAGAATACACGTCCACATCAATATTCGGAACTTTGAGTGTTTTATGCTCTGTCTCTTCCACGGTAACGCGGTATCCATCATCGAGCAGGTCAGCGTAAGTGTATTCGGTTATGGGCTCTATCTCTTCTTTAAATATTTCCTTCAGGCGCTCGGGGATTACTCTTTGGCCTTCAAATTTCCGCAAAACAGGCGCGAGCCGCTTTTTACGCTTTCTTATTCTTTCAGGCACATAATAGCGGGCAGCCTTGCCCCTGGCTTTCGGATCAGTTTTTTCGAGCAGGCGCAGGTGGTAGTAAAGCGCTGCCAGATCCAGTCTAATTGTATTGTACGCGCGTCCCTGGCAGCTAGCGATTTCCTCGCCTGTCATGGCTTGCTCCGGTGTGGTTATGCCGCCTTCGCAAAGCATGTCGAAAACACCGTATATCGACCCCGCAGACAGCGTTCTCTTAAGTAGGGACGGGGCATTTCGCAAACCCTGGCCTGTCCCTGGTCCTAACCCTGGGGTGTCCCCTTTTCCTTTTCCACTCGGGGACAGGCCAGAGTTCGAAGCGGGGACACCCCAGGGTTCAGAAAATGCCCCGTCCCCATCACCGCTGTCAGATTCACGCGCAGTGAATGTAAACGTCAGCCAGTCCTCATCTCCTTCACTGCCA
>JBDRBZ010000243.1:0-3853 GCA_043822175.1 Candidatus Omnitrophota bacterium | reverse complement strand
CCATAATCGAACACGTCCTGCGCGGCAGGAAATGTCCGGAGGCCGAGACGTGCAGTCTTAAGATGGAGTTTGACGCGATTGAAAGCATGATAGCCGCGCGCCTGCGGAAGATAACCATCAAACAGCTTGTTGGGCGGGGCGGGAAAAAAGGAGTGAAGTAATGGAGAAAAGAAAAATAATTAAAATAGACGAGGCGAAATGTAACGGATGCGGACTGTGCATGCCGAATTGTCCCGAGGGCGCTCTTAGGATAATTGACCAAAAGGCGCGCCTTATAAGCGATATGTTTTGCGACGGATTAGGGGCATGCATTGGGCACTGCCCCCCAGGGAGCTATAACTATCGAGGAAAGGGAAGCGGTCGGATATGATGAAAAAAAAGTCATGGAGAACATCATCCCGCAGGGCATCAATGTTGTCATCGCTCACCTCATGCACCTTAAAGATCACGGGGAGGAGGACATGGTCCTGGACGCGTTAAGCGTGCTTGAATCAAAGGGAATAGAACTGCCTTCCGGCTGGGACCATGCGCATACGGGCCACGACGGCTCGGGCTGTCCCGGATCAAAGGCCATGAAGCTAAGCGTGAGGAAGTCCGGACCCGGCGACGGCGCGAAGCAAAGCCTTTCCGCCGATTCCCGCCTTTTGAACTGGCCTGTTCAGATCAGGCTTATACCGCCAAACGCTCCGTATTTAAACGGGGCCGACATCCTGATCTCGGCCGATTGCGTGCCGTTCGCGTACGCTGATTTTCACGCCCGGCTTCTCGAAGGTAAGGTGCTGCTTGTCGGGTGCCCCAAGCTGGACGATATTGATTTTTACAGGGAAAAACTTACGGGCATTCTTAAGAACAATGATGTGCGCTCCCTTACTTACGCGCATATGGAAGTGCCGTGCTGCCACGGCTTCCTGCCTGCAATGGAAGAAGCGGTCAAAAGGTCGGGCAAAGACATACCGCTTAATAATATCACTGTATCGATAAAAGGGGAAATACTCAAGTAGACGCCGGGTTCCGGCTGATAAAACGGAAGGGGGTTTTCCATGAAAGAGAAAGTAGAAAAAACACTTAATAAGATACGTCCGTCTCTTCAGGCGGATGGGGGAAACGTCGAGCTTGTTGAGGTGACGGATGGCGGTATTGTTAAGGTGCGCCTGACCGGGGCATGCGGATCGTGCCCGATGAGCACCATGACCCTCAAGATGGGCATCGAGAGGGCACTGAAGAACGAGATCCCGGAAGTAAAGGAAGTGGTTCAGGTTTACTGATGAGGTGAAATTATGGGCGAGGGCGAGAAACAACCGTTTGTCTGCAATGACTGTTTCAGGCTTAAGAAATGCAGGGATGGCGTGGCATCATGGGTTCTCTTTTTTATCGCGCTTATCGCGGTCGTGGCGCTGAGGGCCGTAAACTTTGCCCTTGCTATTAATCCCGCGTTCGCGAAAGCCTGCTGGTATATAGGCATCATAGGATTTTTGGTGTTCTTTGCTTATAAATACAGGTACGACGCGATAATGCACAGGGAGATCGCGAGGTCAGGTCTTATCGATAAACTGCTTAACAGGACGCCGCTGTCGCGGCACGATTATGACGTTATGGGCACGTTGATATGCAAGCTGAGCTCGAAAAAAGACAAGGTAAATTACTTCTTCATATTCTTTTTTTCCGCTGTTGCGATTCTGATAGCCGTCTATACCGACTTTATCGCGCGTTGATTGTTTGGCAGGAAGGAGATCTGGGGTGCAAGATACTGTCATGAAGGTGGTTCGAACTGTATGGCGGGCCGAGAAAGTCGTCAGCGTCAGCATGGAGCCCGAGAACGGGGCTGTCGAGACGTTCAAGGCCGGACAGTTTATGCAATTGTCCGTCGGTGACGGGAAAGAGCTGACGCGGTATCTCTCTATTTCAAATTCCCCTACCGAAAAGGGGATTCTCGAAGCGACAAAAAAACTGACCGGCAGCCTGTTTTCGGATAGGTTTTCAGCGTTAGCGCCCGGCAGTGAGGTCAGGGTCAAATACCCCATGGGGAATCTTACGCTTGATGAAGGACGGGGTAGAATCGCGTTCCTGTCAGGGGGCATAGGGATAACCCCCATACGCGGCATGCTCAGATTTATCTCTGACACAAACGCTGGGACAGACTGTGTGCTCATTTACGCCAACCGGACATACGGGGATATTGTCTTTTTCGAGGATCTGGCGGACATGTCAAAAAAGAACCAAAAATTCAGGATTGTGCACACATTGTCGTCAGCCCCGCGGGGATGGAAGGGGCGCGTGGGCCGTATCGACAGGGACATGATCTCCGTCGAAGTTCCGGATTACCGCGAGAGGCTTTTTTACGTATGCGGACCGCCGGGAATGGTAAGCGCGATGACGGATATTCTCAGGAAAGACCTGAACGTATCGCACGAAATGATAAAAACCGAGAATTTCATAGGCTACTGAGGGGAGGGACCATGAAAACCGTAGAGATTGCCCCGGGCATTTTCTGGGTGGGGGCTGTTGACTGGAACGTAAGGAACTTTCACGGCCACACGTATACCACTGAACGGGGCACCACGTATAACGCGTATCTCATTGTCGATGACAAGATAACGCTCGTAGATACTGTGCACGCGCCGTTCGCCGGCGAGATGATGGAGCGGATAAGCGCGATCGTGCCTCCCGATAAAATTTCATATGTCGTAGCCAATCATGTGGAGAAAGACCATTCCGGGGCGCTGCCGGTGGTGATGGAAGCCGCCAAAGGGGCCCGCATATTCGGAACGGCAAAGTGCGGGGAAGGGCTTTCGCTGTATTACAGGACGGAATGGGATTTTCATACCGTCAAGACGGGGGATGAGCTGTCTTTGGGCGGTAAAACACTGCAATTTATAGAGGCCCCGATGCTGCACTGGCCTGACAGCATGTTTACCTATGTAAAGGAGGAAGCCCTCCTTATGTCAAACGACGCCTTTGGCCAGCACCTTGCTTCAAGCGCGAGATTTGATGACGGTGTCGACCGCGCGGTGCTGATGAGCGAAGCGGCCAAATATTACGCGAACATACTGTGGGGTTTGAGCGCGCCGGTAGGCAAAAAGATTGATGAGGTCGCGAAATCAGGCATGCCAGTAAAAGCTATAGCGCCGAGCCACGGAATCATATGGCGGCAGTCGCCCTCAGAGATCATAAAATCCTATGTGAATTGGGCGGGCAACGCGTCGAGGCCGAAGGCGGTAATCGCGTACGAGACTATGTGGGGGTCGACCGAAAAAATGGCGCGCGCAATACTAGAGGGGCTGTCTGAGGCATCGGTGACAGCGCAACTGTATGACATAAATGCCACTGACCGTTCCGACATAATGACTGAAATGCTTGACAGCCGGGCCTTTATACTGGGATCTTCGACACACGATAATGGCATGCTTCCCAATATGGCGGGATTTCTGCACATGCTGAAAGGCGCAAAGCCGAAAAACCGGCTATGCGCGGCTTTCGGATCATACGGTTGGGCAGGAGGGGCAGTCAGGGAGATTGAGGATATGTTTAAAGAGTGCGCCCTGGCGATGCCTTTAGGGTCTGTCTCGGTAAAATACGCGCCGGGTCCCGATGATCTCGAGGCATGCCGTCGCCTCGGAAGGGAATTGGGTCACAAATTGACGAAAGGAGGAAACAATGGGCAAATATAAATGCACTGTATGCGGATATGTTTATGATCCGCAAAAGGGCGATCCTGGCAACGGGGTAGCTGCCGGGACGCCTTTTGAAGACGTGCCCGAAACGTGGGTATGCCCCGAATGCGGCGTAGGAAAAGAGCTGTTTGAAAAACTGTAGGAGGTAAACATGGCGGGAGTGAAAGGCACACAGACAGAGA
>JBDRBZ010000242.1:0-7036 GCA_043822175.1 Candidatus Omnitrophota bacterium | reverse complement strand
ACCTTATTATAAAAATATTACCAGCTCGGTCATTAAGACGCCTAAACTTTATTGGCTGGACGTCGGGCTGTTAAGACAGCTAAGCGGCTATAGAGGGGAATTGTCGGGCGAGATCTATGAGACTATGGTGGTATCGGAGTTATATAAATGGACCAAGACTACCCAGCAAAATGCGGAGCTTTATTTCTATCGTACGCGTTCAGGCTTGGAGATGGATGTCCTGTTACAGACAGAACACGGCTTTATCGGTATTGAGATAAAATCCCGCGCGTCAGTCTCCCACAAAGATTTAAGGCCGCTGAAAGAGATAGCTGACGGATTGGGTAAGAAATGGCGCGGCGGTTTGGTAGTCTATCAGGGGAAGGAAATAAGAAAAGTCTCCGAGCCGGATATCTGGGCCGTGCCATCGAGGAGATTGTTTATCTGAGAACTGAACAGGAGAGAGGTGAACAATGGGCGAACAACACGAAATCGGCGCGCTAAAGAAACGCATCGCCGGGCTTGAAAAATTGGACGCCGGGCGCAAGCAGGCGGAGGAAGGGTCGAATTACTTCGAATGGACCCATAAACGTATCGGCGGAGAGGATTTCCCTGAGACAGTTCTTTTAACCCGGGTCGAAAGCGAAAAGGGAAAGGGGTAGAGTTTAAGTCGGATTTGCCCAAAGAGCCGATAGATCTTTATGTGGATTCCGAAAAGACAAAGGATGAGACAAAGGATATTGTTTTGAGATTTGGCTGTGCGACATGTCCGGATGACGTCAGAAAAGGCGAAGCTTTGATGAGAAAAGCAAGAGAGGCATAGGGTCGAGAGCATCCGAAAAATATGAGCGAAAAAAGATTCGGCGCGTTTGAAGGCGTTTTTACCCCCACGTTCTTAAGCATCCTCGGTATCATAATGTACCTGCGGCTTGGGTGGGTCGTGGGCAGCGTCGGGCTCATGAACGCCCTGGCCATCATCGTCATGGCCAACCTGATAACCCTTTTCACTTGCCTGTCTGTCGCGAGCATAGCCACGAACATGAGGATCGGCACGGGCGGGGCGTACTCTATCATCTCCAAATCACTCGGCCTCGAAATAGGCGGGGCCATCGGTATCCCGCTTTACCTTTCACAGGCGATTTCGGTGGCGTTCTACATAACCGGCTTCAGTGAATGCTGGACGTCTGTTTTTCCGGGGCACGGCTTTATTTTAGTATCGCTTTGCGTCTGGCTTGTGTTACTTATTATCTCATACACGAGCGCGAAGCTCGCGTTCCGCCTGCAATATATCATCATCGCCATAATTATCCTTTCACTTGTTTCGTTTTTCCTCGGAAAGAGCAGGCTGGCGGGCGCGGATATCCCGATTTTCAGGCCCGGGGCCGGGGCAACGGATTTCTGGAGGGTATTCGCGATATTCTTTCCGGCGGTTACGGGCATACTCGCCGGGCTTAGTATGTCGGGAGAGCTAAAAAAACCGGAACGTGATATCCCGTTCGGCATTCTTACGGCCGTTGTAGTCACTTTTGCCATATACATTCTGATCGCTTTCAGATTCGCGTATGCCGCTTCATCGCAGGACCTTGTCAGTGACACCGCAATTATAATCCAACTGGGCAGGTGGCGGGCGCTTATCATAGCCGGCATCATGGGCGCGACTTTATCGTCGGCGCTAAGCATGTTTGTGGCCTCGCCGCGCACGCTCCTGGCGCTCGGAAAATACGGGGCGGTTCCGCTGTCAAGGCAGTTCGCCCGCGTGGACAGGAAGAGTGAGCCGACGACCGCGATACTGTTTACGGCCTTTCTGGCGTTATTCACCATTGCCATCGGCACTCTTAACCGGATAGCTGGCCTGCTCACAATGTTTTTTCTCGTGACATATGGCATGCTTAATTTTTCGGTCTTTGTCGAGCGGATTATCGGGATCCCGAGTTTCCGCCCCAAGTTCAGGGTTTCATGGGTATTCCCGCTCCTCGGGGGAATAGGCTGCGTGGCGGTCATGTTTCTTATCAATGCCGTTTTCAGCATAGCGGCCATTGTAATTATCATCGCCATCTATTTTATTCTCATACACAGGCAGGTCAGGAAAAACTGGCCCGATGTCAGGAAGGGGTTTTTTATATTTGTCGCCGAACAGGCGCTTAAAATAGCCATAAATCTCCCGTACCATCCGAAAAGCTGGAAACCGAACCTCTTGATCCCCGTGTCAGATCCCAGAAGCTGGACCGGCATCATGGACTTTGTAAGGGCGATAGTCTATCCGAGCGGCCGTGTCAATTTTTTCCGTATAGCGGGTAATAATACGGCGGATTGCGGAGCGCCGGATGAAAGCGCGGACCGGGATGCCGGGCAGAAAAGAGCGGACGGCTTCGAGGCGCTGAACGGGCCGCTTATAGAGGAGGGTATCCTGGTATCTTCGGCTGTTGTGCGGTCCGATGATTTTCCGGAAGCGGCCGCTGTCGTGAGCCAATCGCTCAGGAATTCGTTATTGCCGCCCAATGTCTTTTTCCTGAAATTAGGCATGACCCCTGATAAAGACGGTGAGCTCTTAAAACTGGTAGAGCGCGTAAAACCCCTTGATCTCGGCCTGGTGGTATTTATCCTGCACCCTAAAATAGGCCTGGGGCAGAAAAAAGCGGTTAATCTGTGGATACGTGAGGGGAGTCCCAATATCGACCTTGCCGTGCTGGTCGCGCTCCAGCTGGAAAAGAACTGGGACGCTAAGATACGCCTGGTGCAGGTAGCCGGTGACGAAGGCGCGAAGGAAAACGCCAGGCAGTATCTCATGAAGCTCCGGAAAATGACAAGGATACCCGCGGATGCCGAGATCTGCGTCCTGACCGGCAGTTTTGAAAAAGCCATTTCCGCCCCTCCGCCCGCGGACATGAACATTTTCGGCCTGGCCGAAGAGCTGAGCTTTACCGCGGAAAGGGAAATAGCCGGAAAAGTGAATACGTCCGCGGTATTCCTGCGCGATTCCAAGCGCGAAAGCGCGTTTGTCTGAAGAACTGCCGGCGCTTTCAGACAGGTATGTCATTTTAAAATTTCTTGAGAATGAAATAAGTTTGTGTTATATTAAAGCCTCAAAGCAAAAACCCTCCTATTGAAAAGGAGCTTCTGATGCGGAAAGCGGCAAAATATTTGTTTTACCTATCTTGCATGTTTTTTTGCCTCACCGGTCAGGCAGGCGCGGATGACATGTCTGACCTCAAATCCGAGCTTAAAGCCCTTAAGGAAAATCTCGCGGCGCAGTCGGAATTGATAAAGAAACAGGCAGCCGAAATAGCGGGCATGCAGAAGCGGATAGATGAATTGGAGTCGGCGAAAGCCGCCAAGGCCCCGGCGCCGAAAGATGCCTCTAAAGGCATGGAGGAGCGCGTGGGCGCGCTCGAGGAGAAAGCCGCCCGCGAAGGCGGCCTGAACGCGGATTATAAGAACGGTGTCAGGTTTTATACCGATGACAAGAAGTTCGACCTCCAGCTCGGCGGCGTGGTGAACGCTGACGCTTCATGGTTCAGGGAGACTTCCAAGCTTATCGGCAAAGTCGGCGAGGCCAAGGACGGAGCCGAATTCAGGCGCGCGCGCTTTTACGTGGCCGGCACTGTTTACGAGAATTTCATATACAAGCTTGAATATGAGTTTGTAACGGATCCGCCCTCTCTTAAGGACGCTTACATGGGGCTTCAGAATCTGCCTTACCTGGGCACTATAAGGGTCGGGCACATGTTCGAGCCTATAGGCCTTGAAAACCTCACGAGCACCAAGTACCTCGAATTTCTGGAGTACGGCGTGACCGAGGCGTTCATGCCCGAGAGGAACGACGGCCTCTGCGTCAACTCGTCGGCGTTTGACGGAAGGGTAACGTGGTCGACAGGTTTATTCTACGAAACTAATTCCGTGGGCAAAGCGGCATCGAACGAGCTTAATTGGACAAGCAGGCTGACCGGCCTTCCGTGGTACGAAGACGGCGGGGAAAAGCTTCTGCACTTAGGCGTCGCGTACAGTCTGAGGAATCCCGAAGAGACAGTGACCTACAGCTCCATACCCGAGGCGCACCTGGCCCCGAATTTTGTCAATACGGGCGCCATCCGGGCCAACAGTGTAAGCCTTGTGGCCGCTGAAACAGCCCTGGTGTACGGGCCGTTGTCGGTCCAGGGCGAATATATAGGGTCTATAGTTGACCGGAACGCCGGGAAAGACTTGTATTTTCAGGGATTTTACGGCTATGCGAGTTATTTTATAACGGGCGAGCACAGGCCTTTCAACAAAGACCTCGCGTTATTTTCCAGGCTTAAGCCCAAGGCTGATTTCTCTGTCAAGGACCTGACATGGGGCGCGTGGGAAGTCCTCTGCAGGTACTCATACATAGACCTGAAAGATAAAAGCGTATCCGGCGGGATCATGTCTGATGTGACGCTGGGTCTTAACTGGTACCTGAACCCCAACATGAGGGTCATGTGGAACTATCTGCATTCGCATCTTAACGGGTACGGGGACGCTGATATGCTTCTTACCCGTTTCCAGTGGGATTTCTGATGTATATACCTATTTCGCGCAAATACAGGCCCCAGGATTTCGACACTATCGCGGGGCAGGATCATGTTACCAGGACTCTGAAGAACGCGGTCGCCATGGACAGGGTGGCCCACGCGTATCTTTTCTCCGGGGGCCGGGGCGTCGGCAAGACCACCACTGCCCGGGTGCTGGCAAAAGCGCTCAACTGCGAAAAAGGTCCGACCGTGAAGCCGTGCAATAAATGCATTGCCTGCACGGAGATAGCCAGGGGCTCAAGCCTCGACGTCCTCGAGATAGACGGCGCTTCCAACAGGGGCATAGACGAGATAAGGAATTTAAGGGAGAATGTCAAGCTCAAGCCTGTCTCGGGCAGGTACAGGATCTACATCATAGACGAAGTGCACATGCTTACGGCCGAGGCGTTCAACGCGCTCCTGAAAACTCTCGAAGAGCCGCCCGAACACGTGAAGTTTTTCTTTGCCACGACAAGGCCCTACAAAATACTGCCCACGATACTGTCCAGATGCCAGAGGTTCGATTTCCACATGATACCCGTCGCGACAATAGTGGAAAGGCTCAAGGAGGTTGTGAGGCACGAGAAACTGCTGGTGTCGGAAGACGCCCTTTTCCTGATCGCGAAAAAGGCCGAAGGCAGCATGCGTGACGCCCAGGTCATGCTCGACCAGATCACAAGCGCGTCCAAGGATGAGGTCACCGGTGAGACCGTGTCTAGCATGCTCGGCATGCTCGATGAGGAGGTGCTGGCCCGCATTACAGAGGCCATGCTGGAGGGCAGGAGCCGGGAGGTGTTAAAGCTCGTGAATGAGCTCGTTGACAGCGGCAAAGACGCCTTCCTGATAACCTCGTCTCTTATCGAGCATTTCAGGAACCTCATGGTCATATCCGCCTGCGGCAAAGGCGGCAAACACCTGTCGGTAAACGAAGACGAAAGAAAACGGCTCGAGGAATTAAGCGGGAAGATCTCGCTCGAGGAAATATTCTATGCAGTGTACACGCTTTCAAACGCTTTAGAAGTTATAGGCAAGACGCCTCTCGGAAAGGTTCCGCTTGAAGTGGCTCTGCTTAAACTCAGCCAGAAGGGAAAGCTCATGCCCATGTCAGAGCTCGTGGACCGCCTTGAGAAGCTGGAGGGCGCCCTGAGCGGAGCGGCGCTTCCGAACATGCCGTTCCCGGCGGGCCATGCGGCGGTTCCGCCCGCGCGGAAAGCGGCGCCTGATGAGGGATACGCCGCGGTTGAAGAACCCGCGGATGAACCTCTTCAGGAGACCACGGACCTGAAGGCCAATATGTCCGAATATTCCGAAGAAGCCAAATTTCAGCGCCTTAAAGGCGTGTGGCCCGAAATCGTGCGTGAGGCAAAAACCAGGAAAATGTCTGCCGGCACATACCTTGAAGAGGGGTACCTGCTCGATTTAAAGGACAACATCATAAAGGTCGGGTTTGGCAGGGCCAATTCGCTCCATAAGGAGGCGCTTGACTCAAAACAGAACAAATCCATCATCATCCAAATTCTCAAGGATTTTATGGAAGCGGATTTCGGCATTGAGTTTGTGTCTTCGGATAACGGCAACGAGAGCGGCAGCGGAAACACTGATCAGGCCGCGCGGGCTGAAGCGGCCCGGCCGGCAGCCGGCCCGGGGCACGGCGATGTATCCAGGAAGATGGACCCCATTATTCATGCCGCTATTGAAAGATTTGAGGGTACCATCGTCAAACAGTATTACGTGAAGAAGAAAGAGGAAAAGGGCATATGAAAGGCTACCCCAAATCCATGATCGACCTTATAAAAGAATTCGGGCGCATGCCGGGTATAGGCTCAAAGACTGCCCAGCGCCTGGCCTTTCATATTCTCAAAAGCCCTTCCGAGGATGTTAAAAAGATGGCAGAGGCCATGTTAAAGGTAAAATCATCTGTCAGGTTCTGCGGCATCTGCAACAACTTAAGCGATTCTGACATTTGCGAAATATGTTCAAACCCTTCCAGGGACAAGCGTGTCATATGTGTTGTCGAGAAACCCAATGACGTCATATCTATCGAGAAAATGGGGGGCTATGGCGGCGTGTACCATGTGCTGCTCGGCGCGCTTTCTCCTTTAGACGGGATAGGGCCCAAAGACCTTAAAATAGATGACCTTGTTAAGCGGGTAAAAAGCGACAAAGTAAAAGAGGTTATCATCGCGACAGACTCACATACAGAGGGTGAGGCTACTGCGTTGTATCTTACGAGAATATTAAGGAACAGCGGGCCCAGGATGCTTGAACTGTGACCTGAGCATCCTCTTTTATCTCTCTCCTTTCTGTTAGTGCCGGGGTGGGTGGGATACGACCACCCGCCCCACCGGCCAGATTATTAGTATACTTTCATTCCGTCTGGGTCTATGTAGTACTCGTCTCCGTTCTCGTCAGTGAGGACTTTCTGATGGCTGGGATTCCAATAGTCCTTTGGTGCTACGCCGTCATCATAGGTTCGCCTGGCAGGAGCTTTTGAGGGTGGCGGGGCCTTAACTTGGCCAAGCTTGTCG
>JBDRBZ010000241.1:0-4370 GCA_043822175.1 Candidatus Omnitrophota bacterium | reverse complement strand
TATCGACGGGAAGCGGATTGTGGTGTGCGAAGACTCTATCGTCAGAGGTACCCAGCTTAAGAATTTTACGATAAAAAAGCTGTGGGATGCCGGAGCGAAAGAGATACATGTCAGGCCCGCGTGCCCGCCGCTCATGTTCCCGTGTAAATTCACCCAGTCGACGCGCACGTATTCGGAGTTGGCGGCGCGCAGGGCTATCCGCGCTATCGAGGGCCGGGATGTGGAAAATGTGGATGATTATGTCGACAGCCGCACCGCGAAGTACTCGGAAATGGTGGACTGGATAGCCAGGGACCTTGAGGTTACGACGCTGCGTTATCAGACAGTGGATGACATGGTAAAGGCGATCGGATTGCCTGAAGAGCGCCTCTGTCAGTACTGCTGGACCGGAAAATGCAAAAGTTGTAAAGCGACAAAAACGGCCGGCAGCGCGGAATTGAGCGTCGCTTCCGCTTGATAGCGCCGAATGAGGCCGGAAGGTTGAGGCCTACATCGGTCACAATGGCACCGAACATATTTATTGGCTGCCTTTAGGAACGTGATTTGTATGCGCAATCGTGTAATAAGCCGCGCTCTGAAAGCTGGTCAAAGTAATTCTCCTTATTGATAATTTAGATTCAATATGATATAATCTGCGCCTAATAAGCAGGAACGGACTTTGTCCGTGTAAAGCGTAAAAATTAGGCAAATGGATATAAATGAGCAAAAAAAACATGTACGCACTGTTGGTGCTTGAGGACGGCAGGACATTCGAAGGGACCGCGTTTGGCGCAAGAGGCGAAAAATTCGGCGAAGTAGTTTTCAATACCAGCCTGACGGGCTACCAGGAAATACTCACGGATCCGTCTTACCGGGGTCAGATCGTCACGATGACATATCCGCTTATCGGAAATTACGGCGTAAACCCTGAAGATGTGGAGAGCTCCGCGCCCCACCTCGCCGGGTTCTCTGTAAGGGAAACGTCGAAAATAGCATCTAACTGGCGGGCCACGCAAACTCTGGACAGCTACCTCAGGAAGAATGGCATAGTGGGGATCGAGGGCATTGATACGCGCGCGCTTACCCGCCATATCCGTCTTGAGGGCGCGATGCGCGCGGTGCTCTCGACGCGGAATACGGACTGCGGAAGTCTTGTGGAAAAAGCGCGGCGGTCGCCCGGGCTCATCGGTCGCGACCTTGTCCGTGAAGTCACCTGCCCCGGGCGTTATACATGGTCACGTAAAGGCAGGCGGCACGTGGTCGTCATAGACTGCGGCGTCAAGTACAACATCCTGAGGAGTCTGTCAAAAAGGGGGCTAAAAGTTACCGTGATCCCATATGATACCCCGGCTGATCAGATTCTGGCATTTAAATCCGACGGTGTGCTCGTTTCAAACGGGCCGGGTGACCCGGCCGCTGTAAAATGTGTTATAAATACGCTTAAGGCCCTGATAGGGCGGATACCTGTCTTCGGTATTTGTCTGGGGCATCAGTTGCTTTGTCTGGCGCTGGGCGGCCAGACGTATAAACTGAAGTTCGGCCATCACGGCGGCAACCATCCTGTCAAGGATTTGCGTACAGGCAGAATATATATAACAGCGCAAAATCACGGGTTTTGCGTGGACATGGATACCGTTGATTCAAAAGACGTCGAAATCACACACATGAACCTTAACGATAACACCTGTGAGGGCATGCGGCACAAGCGGCTGCCTGTTTTTTCGGTGCAATTCCATCCCGAGGCGGGTCCGGGCCCGCGAGAATCCGCGTATCTGTTTGATGAATTCGCAGATTATATGAACAGGCGCAAATGTTACGGCGTGAAAGGCGCGCATATAAGCAATGCCCAGAAGAAATGACATACATAAGATCCTGATTATCGGCTCAGGCCCTATCATCATAAGCCAGGCCTGTGAGTTTGATTATTCGGGCACACAGGCATGCAAGGCCCTCAGGGAAGAGGGGTTCAAGGTCGTGCTTATCAATTCCAACCCGGCAACCATCATGACCGATCCCGAGCTGGCGGACGCGACATACATAGAGCCGATAACGCCCGAGATGGTCGAGAAGATAATCGCTAAGGAAAGGCCCGATGCGCTCCTGCCGACGCTTGGCGGCCAGACGGGCCTGAACACGGCCATGAAGCTTGTTGAGAACGGCGTGCTGGACATGTACGGCGTGAAGATGATCGGCGCAGACTACGCCACCATAAAGAAGGCGGAAGACAGGCAGTCTTTTAAAGACGCCATGAAAAAAATAGGGTTGGACTTGCCTGAGAGCGCGCTGGCGCATAGTTTGGACGAGGCAATGCGGATCCTTGAGAAAATAGGCCTGCCGGCGATCATACGTCCCAGCTTTACGCTCGGCGGGACCGGGGGCGGGATCGCGACAACACGGGAAGAATTTCAAAAAATTGTGTCACTGGGCCTCAGGAACAGCCTTACGTCGGAAGTGCTTATCGAGGAGTCTGTGCTCGGCTGGAAAGAGTATGAACTCGAGGTAATGCGCGACAGGAACGATAATGTGGTTATCGTATGCTCTATCGAGAATTTTGATCCGATGGGCGTTCATACGGGGGATTCAATAACCGTCGCCCCGGCCCAGACTCTCACGGACGCGGAATACCAGACAATGCGGGATGCGGCCCTGGCCATTATCCGCGAGATAGGTGTGGAAACCGGGGGGTCAAATATCCAGTTCGCTGTCAATCCTAAGACCGGGCGCATGGTTGTGATAGAGATGAACCCGCGCGTATCCAGAAGTTCGGCGCTGGCGAGCAAGGCCACCGGGTTTCCCATAGCCAAATTCGCGGCGAAACTAGCTGTCGGTTATACGCTCGACGAGATACGCAATGACATTACCAGGGAAACACCGGCCTGCTTCGAGCCGTCAATCGACTACTGTGTCGTCAAAATCCCCAGGTTTACTTTCGAGAAATTCCCCGAGGCAAAGGACGTGCTCGGCATATCCATGAAATCGGTAGGCGAGACCATGGCGATAGGGCGCACATTCAAGGAGGCGCTGCAAAAGGGGTTAAGGGGGCTGGAGATCGGACACACGGGCCTGGATAATAAATGGGATTTCCGCAAAATACCGGATAAGAAAATCCGGCTAAGGCTGACTGAGCCGAACGCCTCACGCATATTCTACATAAAGTACGCCCTGCAGAAGGGTTATTCCGTAAAGAAGATATGCGCCCTTACATCCATCGACCCATGGTTTATCTCGAACATTAAACAGATCGCGGATATGGAGAAGGAAATAACAAAATCGGCTGCAAGGGGAACGAAGGCAAAAAAGGCGAAATGGGGTGTGGCGATCGATCCCGTGACGTTGCGGCAGGCCAAGCGTTATGGTTTCAGCGACAGGCAGATAGCCGATCTTATCGGGACGCAGGAACTGAAATTGAGGAATGCCCGGAAGAAAATGGGTGTAAACGCGACATTCAAGCTCGTTGACACATGCGCGGCCGAATTCGAGGCCTACACGCCCTATTTTTATTCGACATACGGAGATGAGGACGAGGTCAGGGTGTCCGGAAAAAAGAAAATTATCATACTGGGAGGCGGGCCGAACAGGATAGGGCAGGGCATAGAATTTGATTACTGCTGCTGCCATGCCTCCTTCGCGTTAAAGGATCTCGGATATGAGACAATCATGGTAAATTCAAACCCCGAAACCGTATCGACGGACTATGACACTTCGGACAAGCTTTATTTTGAGCCGCTGACGTTCGAGGATGTCATGAACATTATAGACCGTGAGAAGCCCGACGGTGTTATTGTGCAGTTCGGGGGGCAGACGCCACTTAATCTGGCGCATGCGCTCGAGAAGGCGGGCGCGCCTATCATAGGCACGAGCGTTAAGTCTATCGACATTGCGGAAAACCGTGACCTTTTTTCAGCGCTCGCGCGAAAGCTGAAGATCGCCCAGCCTGCAAACGGATCCGCGTACGGTAAAGACGAGGCAAGGTCTATCGCGAGAAAAATCGGGTATCCGGTCCTTGTCCGGCCGTCTTATGTGCTGGGCGGAAGGGCCATGCGCATAGTCTATGACGACCGCTCGCTTATGGAATTTATGAATGAGGCCAGAGAGGTCTCAATGGAGCATCCGGTCCTGATAGATAAGTTTCTGGATGATGCCGTTGAGGTCGATGTGGACGCGCTCTGTGACGGTAAATCAACCGTTATCGGGGGGATCATGGAGCATATCGAGGAGGCAGGGGTGCATTCCGGGGATTCTGCCTGTGTTATTCCGCCTCATACCCTGAGTGATGAGATTATCGATAAGATCAGACGTTATACATATGCCATCTCGATGGAGCTGCGGGTGAAGGGGCTGGTCAATATCCAGTTTGCCGTGAAAGGCGACGAGGTTTTTGTGCTTGAAGT
>JBDRBZ010000240.1:0-9288 GCA_043822175.1 Candidatus Omnitrophota bacterium | reverse complement strand
GCCATTTTTTTAGGCAAACCGCACTCATGAAGTTTAAGTTCCGGCCCTATCACGATGACGCTTCTGCCCGAATAATCAACACGCTTCCCCAGAAGGTTCTGCCTGAACCTGCCCTGTTTACCTTTAAGCATATCACTCAGGCTCTTCAACGGTCGGTTGCCGGGCCCTAGAACAGGCCTGCCGTGGCGGCCGTTGTCAAAAAGCGCGTCAACCGCCTCCTGCAGCATACGCTTCTCATTCCTTATAATCACATCGGGCGCGTTCAATTCGAGCAGCTTCTTAAGGCGGTTGTTCCTGTTGATTACCCTGCGGTAAAGATCATTAAGGTCGCTTGTCGCGAACCGCCCGCCGTCCAAAGGAACCAGAGGTCTCAGATCAGGCGGGATAACCGGGACTATATCGAGAATCATCCATTCGGGCTTGTTGCCTGATTTCTTGAAGCTCTCCACTATCTTAAGTATCTTCATGCTCTTCTTCTGGGACGGTCCGGGTTTTGACTCCCTGACCTCTCTCTTGAATTTTACGCCGAGTTTGTCCAGATCCAGCTCTTTGAGCAAATCCTGTATGGCCTCCGCGCCCATTTTTGCCGTAAAAGAGCTTGCCCCGTATTTTTTCCGGAATTCGGTATACCTCTCATCCGTCAGCATTTCCATCTTGCGAAGAGGCGTCTTCCCCGGGTCCGTAACGATATATTCTTCATAGTAGAGGATCTTCTCCAGATTGCGCGAGTTCACCTCCAGCAGGTTCCCTATCTTTGTCGGGACGGCCTTAAAAAACCAGACATGGGATACCGGGACCGCCAGCTCTATGTGGCCCATCCTCTCTCTCCTGACACTCGATTTCGTGACCTCGACACCGCACCTGTCGCATACGATGCCCTTATGCTTGATCCGCTTATACTTGCCGCATCCGCATTCAAAATCCCGCGTAGGCCCGAAAATGCGCTCGCAGAACAGGCCGTCCTTTTCAGGCTTAAGAGTCCGGTAATTGATTGTCTCGGGCTTCTTAACCTCTCCCTTTGACCACCCGCGGATAACCTCGGGGGACGCCAGCATTATGGATACCGAATCGAATCTGTTCGTAAAATCTTCCATTCTTTACCTCTAATTCTACAGTTTATCCTTTTTTTCCATGCGGATATCGATCGCCAGGCTCTGAAGCTCCTTAATAAGCACGTTAAAGGACTCAGGCGTTCCCGGCTGGGCGCTGGCATCGCCTTTAACAATGGATTCGTATATCTTTGTCCTGCCTATAATGTCATCGCTTTTCACTGTCAGCAGTTCCTGCAGTGTGTACGCGGCCCCGTATGCCTCAAGCGCCCATACTTCCATTTCACCGAACCTCTGGCCGCCGAACTGCGCCTTTCCGCCAAGAGGCTGCTGCGTGACAAGCGAATACGGGCCTATTGACCTCGCGTGAATCTTGTCATCCACCAGATGAGAAAGCTTCATCATGTAAATATACCCGACTGTCACCTTCTGATCAAAGGGTCTTCCAGTCATGCCGTCATATACACAGACTTTCCCGTCTTCCGGTATGTCCGCCTTCACCATCTCCGACTTGATCTCTTTTTCGGTCGCCCCGTCAAAAACCGGGCTGGACACCCTAAACCCAAGCAGTTTTGCGGCCCAACCAAGATGAGTTTCAAGGATCTGGCCGACATTCATACGGCTGGGCACGCCCAGCGGGTTCAGCACTATTTCAACAGGCGTGCCGTCCTCAAGATACGGCATGTCCTCCTCCGGTAGTATTTTGGCTATAACGCCTTTGTTACCGTGGCGGCCGGCCATTTTATCTCCGACCGACAGTTTCTTTTTGCTGGCTATATAAACCTTGACTTTCTTCAGCACACCGGCCGGGAGCTCGTCTCCGCGCTTTACCTTATCTATTTCCCTGTCCCTCTCGAAAAGCAGCTCCTCAATCTGGCTGTCGATAAACTTTGTCAGCCTTTTTATCTCACTCTCCTTCGACGGATTGTCCGTAAGCTTGATGTTTTCGAGATCCGCGCTTTCGAGTTTTTTAATATCGTCTTTTTTTATGACCTTGCCGAACGCTATCAGCGACCTGCCGGTATAATTGTCAAGAAGGCTGGCTGCCAGCTTCTCGCCGACCAACAGCTTCTCGAGCTTTTTATTTTTCTCCTCGCTCAACCTGTCTATCTGACCCTGAAACGCTTTTTCGAGATCATGAATCTCCTTATGTTCCTTCAGGCGCTGTTCTTTGGTCCGAAGGCGCGCTTCTTTGCGCGAAAACACCTGTACGTCAACCACGATCCCCTCCGTGCCGGGCGGCACGGTAAGAGATGCGTCCCTTACGTCTCCGGCCTTTTCCCCGAATATGGCCCTTAGAAGTTTTTCCTCCGGAGAAAGCTCGGTCTCGGACTTGGGCGTAACCTTCCCGACAAGGATATCGCCCGGCCTGACTTCGGCGCCCACTCTGACAATGCCTTCATTGTCCAGGTTCCTCAGCATGTCCTCGCTGACATTGGGAATGTCGCGCGTAATCTCCTCATTGCCCAGCCTTGTATCCCTGGCGTCTATCTCAAATTCCTCGATGTGGACGGAAGTGTAAATGTCATCCTTGAGCAGCTTTTCGCTCACGAGTATGGCGTCTTCAAAATTGTACCCGCGCCACGGCATGAAGGCCACCAGCACATTCCTTCCGAGAGCCAGCTCGCCGCCTTTGGATCCGGCTCCGTCGGCTATTATATCGCCCGCCTTGACCGTATCGCCCATCTTCACTATCGGCCTCTGGTTAATGCAGGTCGTTGCGTTTGACCTGTGAAATTTGAGAACCTTATAACTTTTGGGCCCGACGTCTATTCTTTCCCCGTCGACATAAGTTACCTTGCCGTCGTTTTTAGCTACGATGACCGTGCCCGAATCCTTCGCGGCCCTGTGCTCTATGCCCGTGCCGACAAGCGGCGCTTCGGTTTCAAGGAGCGGTACGGCCTGGCGCTGCATGTTTGAGCCCATAAGCGCCCTGTTGGCGTCATCATGCTCCAAAAACGGGATAAGACTGGCCGCCACGCTGACAAGCTGGCGCGGCGACACATCCATATACTGCACTTCTTTCCGTTCGGCCTTGATAAAATCGTGCTTGTACCGGCAGAATATCTTTTCATCGACAAAGTGGTTCGCTGAATCAAGCTTTGCGTTGGCCTGCGCGATAACGTATCTATCCTCCACATCCGCCGACAGATAATCTATCTTATTGGTTACCCTGCCGTTTTCCACTTTTCGGTACGGTGTCTCGATGAACCCGAACTGATTAATCCTTGCGTAAACGCAAAGTGACGCTATGAGGCCTATGTTCGGGCCTTCAGGCGTCTCGATCGGGCACATGCGGCCGTAATGAGAATAATGAACGTCACGCACCTCAAACCCCGCCCTCTCCCTGTTAAGGCCCCCGGGACCCAGCGCGCTCAGGCGGCGCTTATGCGTAAGTTCCGCCAGCGGATTGGTCTGGTCCATGAACTGTGAAAGCTGGCTCCTGCCGAAGAAATCCTTTATTACGCTGGAAATAAGTTTGGCGTTTATCAGATTATGCGGCATGACATTGTCAAGCTCGTAAATGTTCATCCTTTCGCGCACTGTGCGTTCTACGCGCACAAGGCCGATCCTCATCTGGTTCGCCAGGAGCTCGCCCACGCACCTGACGCGCCTGTTGCCCAGATGGTCGATATCATCAAGCGACCTCTCGCCGGTTTTCAATTCCACAAGCGCCAGGATAATCCTGACTATGGTTTGGCTGTCCAGCATCCTGTTCTCAAGCGGCAGTTCCATGCCCAGTTTTCTGTTCAGCATGTGCCTGCCCACTTCGCCCAGATCATAACGTTTGCCGTCAAAGAACATGCGGTGCAGCAGACTGGTGGCGCTTTCTATCGTAGGCGGATCACTCGGCCTCAGCTTCCTGTAAATGTCAAGCATGGCCTCATCCATTGTTTTCGTGTGGTCCTTTTCGAGCGTAGCCATGATCTCCGGGCATACCTTTTTCAGGATTCTCACCTCGCGCACGCCGCACTCCCAGATCCTTTCCGCAAGCTCTTTCGTAATCTTGTCATTTGTCTGGGCAAGAATAGAGTTGGTCTCCTTGTCAATGATGTCATGCCCCAGGCTCGAACCGATGTATTCCTCGAGTTTTGTGCTGTTAGTCAGCCTTACCTCCTCAACCCCGCTGAACGCCCTTATAATGTCCTCATCGTTGGACATCCCGAATATCCTGAGAAACTGGGTCGCGACAAACTTCCTCTTCCTGTCAACAACCACAACTATGGTGTCATTTGCGTCGTAGATGAATTCTATCCACGCGCCCCTGTACGGAATGATCCTGGCCGAATACAGTTTTTTACCGCTCGGATGCTGCACCTCCTCGAAAGAAATGCCCGGTGAGCGGTGCAGCTGGCTCACGACTACGCGCTCATCCCCGTTAATTATGAACGTGCCTGTCTCGGTCATGAGAGGTATTTCACCTAAGTAGACCTCCTGCTCCTTCGTATCATTCGGAGCCCTCAGCCTCATCTTTACCCTCAGCGGTCCCGCGAAGCTCATATCCCTCTTCTGGCATTCCAGTATGTCGTATTTGGGCTTGCCTATGGCATAGCTGACATACTCAACCTTGTAGTTGCCGTCAGCGGACTCGATCGGGAAAGCCTCCCTGAAAAGGGCCTCCAGCCCCGTATTCCGCCTCTTTGTCTTCGGCACATCGCTTTGCAGAAATTCCTGGTATGACGCCAGCTGAATTTCTGTGAGTGAGGGAAAGTCGTAGCATTCCCGTATCTTCGCGTACTGCTTTCTCTTGACCATGTACACCCCTTATTTTAATTCTACTTTGGCCCCGACCTTCTCAAGCTGTGCTTTGATCTTTTCGGACTCTTCCTTGGTCGCCCCTTCTTTTACAGCCTTGGGAGCGGCCTCAACAAGGTCCTTTGCCTCTTTCAGCCCGAGCGTGGTAATGGCGCGGATCTCCTTGATCACCTGGATCTTATTCGGTCCGACGTCCGCCAGCACTACGGAAAACGAATCTTTTTCCTCTTCTGCGGCGGCCTGGGCCTGTCCCGCACCCGCGCCCGCGCCTACCGCAAACGCCATGGGGGCTGCGGCCGTGACCCCGAATTTCTTTTCCAGGGCCTTGACAAGCTCGGACAGTTCCAGCACGGTCATTTTCTCGACCGTATCGACGACTGTCTGCATGCCGGGTGTCAGAGTAACACCTTCCTTGGCGCCTTCAGTTTCTTGAGTCTGTTTCTGTTCTTCGCTCATATTAGACCTCCTTAACTCGTTTTACCTTTTTCCTTTTGCTCCTTTATGGCACTAACCACATACACAAAATTGCGCAACACCCCGCCCAGCACGTTCACAAAACCGGAGATAGGCGACTTCATCGCAGAAAAGGCCTTCGCCAGCAGAACCTCACGCGAAGGCAGCGTGGCCAGTTCCTTAACATCAGCCGCGCTCAATCGCCTGCCCTCCACGTGCGCCCCTTTTATCGTAAACACTTCGAACTTTTTGGCATTCTCGCATATATATCTGGCAGTCTGGACAATGTCCCGGCCGGCAAACACGATGCCGCAGCCGCCCTGTATCATATCGCTAAAGCCTCCGAGATTCAGCCGCTCAAGCACCCTCGTGCCCAATTTATTCTTCACGACCAGGTAGATGGAGCCTATCTTTTTGGCGCCGTGCCTGAACTCGTTCAGGTCGGTCGCTTTCAGGCCTATATAATTCGTGATTATAAAATTTCCGTGCTCTTTAAATTTCTTTTCAAGATCGCGCTCCATCAGATCTTTGCACGTGCGTGAGTATTGCATTGCTTGCTGCATATCTTATCTCCGTTATTTTCGGAACTCGTTCAAATCCAGTTTTAAACCGGGCCCCATGCTCTTGGCTACGGCAATCGATTTGATGCCCTGCGGCTTGGAGAGCGCAGGGTTAGCGCTGATTACGGAGGATATGAAATCCCTCGCGTTTTCATACAGTTTTTCGGCATCAAACGAAAGCTTGCCGACCGCCACATGGATACCTGACTGCTTATCCATCTTGTATTCGATCTTACCGGCCTTTATCTCTTTAATCGTCTTTCCGACATCGGTTGTGACGGTCCCTGATTTCGGATTCGGCATCAGGCCCTTCGGCCCCAATACCTTGCCGAGCCTGGCCATGTCCTTCATCATGTCAGGGGTGGCCACCGCCACATCGAAATCGCACCACCCGCCCTGAATCTTCTTTATCAGCTCGGCCGAACCGGCCTCATCGGCCCCAGCGTCCACGGCCTTTTTTTCATCCTCGCCTTTGCACACACAAACAACACGTACCTTTTTACCCGTGCCGTGCGGCAGGGCTACCGTACCCCTTATCGGCTGTGTTATCTTCTTTGGGTCAACGCCTAACATCATCGCCACATCAACCGATTCGTCAAATTTGGGCTTTGGGGCGTTCTTTAGTACATCTATGGCGTCTTTCAGAGAGTACCTCTTCTGCCTGTCAACCGTTTCCTGTATCTTCTTCTGCAATCTTGATATTTTTACCATGATACCGTCACCCGCGTAAGGTTTTAACTTTCGTCCACAACGTCTATTCCCATGCTCCGGGCCGTGCCCTCAATCATTTTCATGGCCGCCTCGATCCCCGGAACAGTCAAATCCTTCATTTTGATCTTTGCTATTTCCGCAACCTGAGCCCTGGTCACCTTTCCCACAGACTCCTTGCCTGCGGTCCCGCTTGCCTTGGCTATCCCGCATGCCCGTTTAAGAAGCACGCTCGAAGGGGGGCTTTTTGTTATAAACGTAAAAGTCCTGTCCTCGTAAACCGTAATCACTACCGGCAGCGTAAGGCCTGCCTGCTCTTTGGTCTTTTCGTTAAAAGATTTGCAGAACTGCATAATATTGAGCCCGTGCTGGCCCAATGCCGGCCCCACAGGGGGCGCGGGGTTGGCCTGCCCGGCCGAACAATACAGTTTCACTATCGCTTTTACTTTTTTTGCCATCTCAATCCACCCCTTATATTAAGATACCGGGTTTAAACTTTTTCTATCTGCCATGTCTCGAGTTCTACGGGAGTCGAACGCCCGAAAATCGATATCATGACCTTAACCTTGCCCTTTTCAAGGTTTGTCTCGTCGACCGTGCCGTTAAAATTCGTGAACGGGCCTTCTTTAACCCGTATGGGCTCACCTTTCTCGAAAAGCACCTTGGGTATCGGCTTCTCCTTGCTGGACTCGGCCTGGTTCAATATCTGCTCGACTTCGTTATCCTTCAGGGCAATCGGCGTAGACTTCGATCCCACAAAACCCGTAACACCCATCGTGTTCCTGATAAAGTACCATGTCTTATCGTTCAGGTCCATTTCCACGAGCACGTATCCCGGAAAAAACTTTCTCTGGCTTATCTTTTTTTTGCCGCCCCGGATTTCCGCTATCTGTTCGGTCGGTATATAGACCTTTGTCACAAATTCCTTGTGCTCAGGGTGCTCCTCGAGCTGTTTTTCGATGTTGGTCTTTACCTTCTCCTCATAACCTGTAAGAGTATGAAGCACATACCATTTCTTGGGCATTTTTCGTAATTCCCCTATCTCATGACAAGGTTAATGGTCCGTGAGATGATCACATCGCATATACCGATAAATATCGCCAGGAACGCCACCGATACCAGCACCACAACGGTCGAGGCCACAAGATCATCCCGTGTTGACCATGAAACCTTTTTCAGCTCTGTCTTAACTTCCGATACAAACTGCTGTATCTTTGCCATCATTTCCCCCTGACCGGCTTATACCTATATATACCGGCGTGGCAGGAGCGGCAGGACTCGAACCTGCAGTAACGGTTTTGGAGACCGTTGGTTTGCCAGTTAACCGACGCTCCTAATATCCTACCGTCCATTATTTTTTAAGTTCACGGTGCAGTACGTGTTTCCTGCAAAAAGGGCAGTACTTCGACAATTCCAGCCTTGTGGTGTGCTTCTTCTTATTCTTGGTCGAAGAATAATTCCGGTTTTTGCATTCTGTACATTCGAACGTTATTACTTCCTGCATCGCGTATCGCCGTCTCCGTTAAAAACCCGCGCTTCCGCGCGGGACTGTTTATTCTATTACTTCCGCTATTACGCCCGCGCCAACGGTATGTCCGCCTTCACGTATCGCGAACCTCAGCTCCTTCTCCATGGCTATCGGCGTTATCAGCTCGACTTCAAGCTGCACATTGTCACCGGGCATCACCATCTCCACCCCTTCGGGCATCTTCACGCTGCCGGTCACGTCCGTTGTCCTGAAATAAAACTGCGGCCTGTACCCCGCGAAAAACGGCGTATGCCGGCCCCCCTCTTCCTTGCTCAATATGTATACCTCTGACTTGAACTTCGTATGCGGCTTGATACTGCCGGGCGCGGCCAGTACCTGACCCCTCTCAAGGTCTTTCTTCTCTATACCCCTGAGCAGCAGCCCTACGTTATCACCCGCCTGGCCCGAATCCAACAGCTTCCTGAACATCTCCACCCCGGTCACTACCGTCTTACTCGTATCACGCAGACCGACAACTTCCACCGTGTCTCCCACCTTTACCTGGCCCCTCTCTATCCTGCCCGTGCCTACCGTGCCCCTGCCTGTTATCGAAAACACGTCCTCCACAGGCATCAAAAACGGCTTGTCTATGTCCCTCTTGGGCGTGGGGATAAACTCATCAACCGCGTTCATAAGATCAAATATGCACTTCCCTGCATCTGGATCCGTGGGATTAGTCATGGCCTTAAGCGCGCTGCCCCTCACTATCGGCGTCTTGTCTCCGGGAAACTTGTACTTGGACAAAAGCTCGCGTATCTCAAGCTCAACAAGATCCAGAAGCTCGGGGTCGTCTATCAGATCCACCTTGTTCAGGAATACCACTATCGCGGGCACGTTAACCTGCCTCGCCAGCAGAATGTGCTCCCTCGTCTGCGGCATCGGGCCGTCTGCGGCCGACACCACCAGTATCGCCCCGTCCATCTGCGCCGCGCCGGTTATCATGTTCTTGATGTAATCCGCGTGACCGGGACAGTCGATGTGCGCGTAATGCCTCTTCTCTGTCTCATACTCAACATGCGCCACGGAAATGGTCAATATCTTCGAGTCATCCCTTACTGTCCCGCCTTTGGCGATATCCGCGTACGCCTTCGCCGTCGCCTGGCCTTTGGATGCCAGCACATGCGTTATCGCGCTCGTAAGGCATGTCTTGCCGTGATCAATGTGCCCGATCGTCCCTACATTCACATGCGGCTTCGTGCGTTCAAATTTTTCTTTCGCCATATCGGCCTCCTTT
>JBDRBZ010000239.1:0-16212 GCA_043822175.1 Candidatus Omnitrophota bacterium | reverse complement strand
GCCAGAGTTCATCCTGATCAAACCCGTTATGTTTTTTGAGATGCGCCATGTTGTCCGTAAGGAACTCCGTGTTCCCTGTTCCCGCGTACCTGTTATAAAGTTCCGCTATTCTCTTTACCGGACGGCGCCACGTAACCCATCCTTCCCTGAACGGTATGTCGCTTCTCCCTTTATTCGACCTGTCACGGAGATGGTATATCTCGTGATCAAGCCACCGTTTATAAACGGCGGGATGTTCGTCCCTGAGATACTCGAGGAAATCCCTCATGGTTTTCGGTATGAGCAGATTGAACGACCGGGGCCCTCTACCGCTCCTGTACGTGCCGGCGTGCGTCATTATGCGGAAATCATCTCTCGGCGGGAATACCACGTTGTCCCTCGCGGCGAATTCATATAATTTCGCGTAGAACTCGTCATGCGAAAATTTGCCGTCCGGAGGCGAGTGTATGTGCACCGGCTTGAAGTCGGGGTTAAAGGGCTTTATCGCCTCATATACATCTTTGTATATCCCGTCGCGCATATCGAGTTTATGCCGGCTCTCCGGCATAACGTACGCCTCCCAGTACCAGCCCCAGGTCTCGTTGATGAGGCGGTGATGGGCAGATGTCAGCCGGTACGCCTCTTTCCTGCCTTCCGTCCATTGCCGCCACCGGCCGGTCACTTTATCGCGGACGAGCATGACGGCGGGGGCGGAAGTGCCTAACTTATCCTTGAGTCCGGCGGTTATGGTCCCTGATTCCGCCGCGGGAACCCGTATGCCTATTTTTGCCAGCTGCCTTAATATTAATATTCCCAGGTGTGCTTTTATTAAAGCCACGGTCTCATGCTTGTCATTGAAACCCATCGCCTTCCTTAATTGCAGGATAAGTTTGTCACGAACCGCGGGCGATGATTCGATCACCACCCTGGCATTACCGCTAAGTTCGGCAAAGGTCTCGCAGTTAAAGGCATGAAGGTCTGTTTCCCCGTCGGGATCCTCACCTGGTTCATGCAAGGTTATCCCTTTTGAAGAGACAGGCACTAAACTTGCAAGCCCCTTCTCAGGAGAACCTATACCGTATTTCATCAATATATCGTAGAATCCGTTGCCGCCGGCGATAGCCGCATGATAACTGCCATCCTTGCCAAGCCTGATCTGAGGCAACCTCTTATCCAGGCCGCTAAAGTACTCCCCGCCAATGACTCTGTGGAACTCCTCAAGCGCTGAGCGTATATTCTCCTCCGGGGCATCACTGATAAACATCATGTTTATATCTCCGCCCCTGCGGCCGATACCCACGTGGCCCAGGCCGCCTACAACGAGCAGGCAGAATCTCCCGATGCCGTGTCTCCTCAGCGTTTCCGGCAACCCCTTGCTGAGAAGGAATTCCCTCAATTCCGATATTAACTCCTGTTTTTCCTCCTCGAATATTATATCTTTGCCGTCTTTCGCGGCTATCTCCTCCACTGCCGCGCGCAGCATTTCGGACGGCTCGTCGACGACCTCCCATTCCTGACGCAATTCGTCCGGCCTGCCCTCAAACAGCGTTTTATCAGCCGGCTCACCGTCTCTGCCTTTGTTCCCACTCGTGGTAACCTTATCTTGCAGGGAATACGCGCGATGGCGGTCTTCGGTTACAAAGGTATCATAATCTTTCTTTGCCTCCCTGGCCAGTTCGCGGGCTATATCCGCGGCAAAACCAAGTAAGGGTTGGCCGGAATCAGCGCTCCACACACGCACTTTTTCCAAAAGTTTAATCCACACCTCTTGCACCATGTAATCGGCAAGATCCTGGTCAAACACCTGATCCAGGGGCCTATGAAGAGCCCCTTCGACAGCCCTGACCGTCATGGGAACGCATATTTTTTCTGAAAATTCAGCGGCCGCTGTTCCATTCCTGCCTGACATTCTCCTGAATAGCGCCCTGGCCTCTTTTTCATCGGGCGTTATGCCGCCGGCCCTGTACATGAATTCCATCACAGGAGTAATGTCCGGGGCGTCTTCATCGCCCTCCAGCACAATACCCTCCCTGCGGCAGGCGGCGAGAAGACGCGGGTCTCCTCCGTCTCTCACGGGTAACCTTAACTTTCCGGCTTTATTCGCCGCGGGCCCGTATTCCGATAACCGGCCGGCAAGCGCCTCTTCAATACTTTCGGTATCCCCCTCCGGAAACCGGGTCATGGTTTTGCTGGGAGGTTTAGGCCCGCGAGGGACTTTACGGCCTTCTCTCTTAAGCGCATAAAGCAATGTCCTGTCGCCGCCTTCGATCATATCCCTGTTAAGCCCCCAAACGGTATTGGCATCAGGCCCGAACTTTTCTAGTCGCCCGGCGCAGGCTGTTTCTATCGTGCTCGAGTCACCTTCAGGAAAGCGCTGCAGCCGCTTGTTCCTCCAGGCCTTGTATGAGACCGCGTCAATCCGGCCCTGCAGTTCCAGTATGGTCAATAACGCGATACCCTTTTGTCCTTCCGGCATCAAATGAGGGCGCCTGGTATCAGGATCTACCGATATCTCGTGCAGCAGCTTTTCTGTGATCCCATTTTCGGTCTTGACTCTTGCCATGATATGTATAGAGTCTTTGGCCTCTTTTGCAATGACCACCGTTATATCTCCGTCAACAAGCGTGCTTACGTAGGCCGAATACCTTTTTAAGTCTGTGTATACACTCCCGCTCAAATTGAAACCATCCTGCCATGGCCTTAGTCTTCTCTCCCGATAGGGCCTTTTATATTCTATCCTTCCAAGCTCGATCAACAATCCCAGCAAATCACATCTTCCCGATCTCTTTTCTATGTCAATTGGATGGCCGTATTCATCCAGCTCAAGGGCGCACAGGCACTCTCCTGAGTCGAGCGCCATTGACCTGGTCTTCCGCCTGATCTCTATCCTGCGGGGACTCTTATTCCCCAGATACCTTACGACCCTTACCTGGGATGGTTTAAGGTTAAGGCGCTTGAGGTAGGCGTCCATGCCTATTTCCATTTCAGCGGTATGAAATTGATGGGTTTTATACTTTTGCTGCGCCAGCCTTTCCGTAACAAACAGTTCCTCAGGGTACCCTAACTGCTGAAAAATAGAACTAAGGGATGCGCAGTCGGCCTTTGTCTCCTCATTTATCTTTATGCCGTCAGGGTATCCGTTTTCATTAAGCGGCACCGTTCCCAGATAAACCTCGCGCTCTTTGCCTCCCTCCGGCGCGAGGACAGCTGTTAATTCTACGCTCCGGTTCTTTATGGTGAATTTTATATATTTGGCGTCTTTATAGCCCCTGCTCCTCAAATACCTCAAGTATGGAGGTATGGACGTATAGAAGAAGTTATTGATTATTACAGTCGCAGTGGCGTCGTCGAGAAGCTTTACTATGGGGTTCCGGTCAAGGGACGCCTTACCCTGGACCTCCAGCGCTCTCCAGTAACTTACCGAGAGCTTTCCTCCCGTTTGATTAAAACCTGATGGCATGCCGTATTCATTCAGCTCAATAAAGTCGATCACTTCGCCCATCGCCGTACCCGTGGCGGCCTTTCTGACCTGAAGTTCGTATACCCCGTCGTCACGTTTTTGTCTGGTCACGCGTATATCACTTTCTTCAAGCTCCATCCTCCGCAGGTACTCCCTCATCGGGTAAGTAGTCTGGTTGATGTTGACGAACCCTTCCTTCGGGGTTATATACTGGCTTATGGGCTCACCCTGTTTTTCGAGCGCGTCCAGGACTGTGATCTTGCGTGATCCGTTCCCGTTTACAAGGAACCCGTTTTTGTCGATCCGTAACTTATGCAATAGTTTTGCGGCGTCTTTTTTGCCGCGGTCTCTCGGGATAGGCCGTATTTCGATATATTCACCCCTTCTGGTAAACCTGAGCCCGCGTATATTCTGTATGCCCAGTATCCTTTTCAGGTAATCGAGATATGTCCCGTTCCAGTAAAACCTGGTTCGTCCGATTTGGGTTACCCGATCTTCCTTACCGCCCGGGAACCACGAGACTTCTTTTATATCGCCCGCGTCTTCTTTGCCCTGCAGGACCATGCACTCAAGAAAGTCCAAAGCCTGTTTTCGTTTTCCGCGCTTGAGCCCTTTGACAGAGCCGTCATCGCGCAGGTCAAGCTGGCCTATAGGCCTGCCTGTAAGCATGTCGCTGTTTCCGTCCCATATCTGGATGCAGGGCGCCTTGGGATGATTGCCGATGCGCCTCAGCACCTTAAAGGAGTCATGGCGGTTCCCCCTTGCCGCCTGTACCACCATATAGGACGCCACGTCTATTTCATTGCCGTCGCTGTGCGTAAAGGAGGTCCCCGTGACAGGCACGGCCAGATTCTGCCATTGGGCTGACAGCGCATCGGTTATAACGCAGGTTTTATCCTGAGTTACCGCCAAAGAAAGGGGCCATCCTTCTTTATCCAGCTCAATACGGTTAACTTCAACCTCTTTTCTACCGATCTTGGCGTAGACAGCGGTGTATTCGCGATATTTGGAATCCGATCTTCTTAGCAACGCGCGGCGGAATATAAGCGGTGCGCTTTCAGGAAAACCCCGCAGGCCCAGGCGCCGCCTGTAGTCGGCAAGACCGGTATAAGTTATGCCTAAAAGGGATACGTGCCTTGCCCCGGGTTTAGCCTCTTTTTCCAAAACGGCCTTTTCTTTCGGCAGCTGCCCAAGCTCCCTGAGCACATCGTAAAGCTGATAATTCAGCCGCTTCTTCCCTTTTAACCCAACCGGAGAGCCATCAGGTTTTATCCGTATATCGCCTATCTTACGCCCTGTCCCGGAACGCCCTTTAACATAGACCTCAAATCTTTCAGTCCTGTTACGTTTTTTGTGCGCCACAACCCTGAGGCGTCCGCCATCGGTTAATATATCGTGATGTTTCCGGATAGAATACCTGACCCCGTTGTTGGAGGTAAACCTTCCATAGCTTATCTTGAGATTCCGGGGTTTGGTTTGCGGTAATGAGCCCCTGCCTGTAAAAAACATGCCTGCGGTTCCAGGGGAGCGCGAAGGACCGGTTCCGGCGGTTGTCATGTAGACTAAAAGAAGCGGCAGGATAAGCCACTCAGGGACGTGTCCCTTAACCCGGCTCTTGGTATTGACATAATGGATAAGAGCGGCAATTACGATATAGGCAATTGCGGTGAAGCCCGCGACGATGAACATGGAAGACAGATCAAAACCCTCGAACCCCGGCAAAAATGCCAGGCCCAGCATGGTGCCGTACAAATCCGCGGGCCGCAATTTTCTCAACTGGCGGCTTATGATGCTTTTAAGGTAGCTGACGGCGCCCTGCGTAAACGTATCAGGATCGAGCTTCAGCGCCCTCCGCATCTCCATGACCTGGCCACGGTGGATGCCCGGCTCCGATTCAAAAACTGGCCTGGCATTGGGGCTTAAACTGCCTATGGCCGTTGAGTCGAATATCACGCCTGCGCTCTGGTAGACTGCCCTGTCAAAAGGCGTGGTGAAATCCGTGTCAGGAATATCTTCGGACGAGACCACCTCTAAAGTGGCAAAGCCGCTTTCCTCAGAGCCTATGCCGTGCCTTCGCAGGACTTTGATAAAGCCTTTGCTTTGCTGAATATCCCAGTGATAAGAACCATCTTTCCCCATGACCAGGGTGATATCGCTTTCTGGATTTCTGCTACGGTATTCCCCTCCTATTATATAGGCGAATATCTCAAGTGCCTTTTTGAGCTTTTTAAAAGGCACATCGGCCAGCAACATCAGGTTTATGTCGCAGCCCGGCCGCGCGATACCGAGATGGCCCATGCTGCCGATAATTATTATTGAGAATTGATGCAGCCCCTCAAGCGCCAGCAGGCGCGGCAGGTCAGTTTTCATGATAAAATCGCGCAGATCTAACGCGAGCCCTCTTTTGGCCGGCTCCCGTATGGTATCGGCGGGTATCTCAAAGCCATATTCCTCAACGATGTCTTCCAGTGTCCTGGCGGATTCCGGCTCCACAACATCCGGCTGTTGGACTCCTGTTATGAAACCCAGGTCCTCGATACTTCCGGCCGTTCTTTTACTCGTGCCATTAAACTCGCTGATACCCTCGCGGGCATAATAGGAACGGTTCGCAGAACGCGCCAGTTCCAGGGCCAGGCCATCCACAAACTCAAAGAACGGCCTTTGCATGTCCCAATCGATGAACCTCTCTTGAAGGCCGATCCATGTCTCCTGGATGATGTAATTGGTCAGAGAGCTATGATATGACATACTATCGACAGGTACCTGTAAGACTGCCGCTGTGGCCCTAATGGCCGCGGGTACCAGAACCCTTTCAGAGAGCTCGGCTATTGCCTCCTCATCAAAATGGAGCGCCTCAGTAAAGAGTCGTGCGGCATCATCCTCCTGAAGCGGCACCGGGTCATTACGGAACATAAACTCCGCTATGGGGGTGGGTTCCGGGATCTGGCTTAACTCGGCTTCGGATGCTTCTCTCCTGCCCTGCACCGGAATGCCTTCACGTATGCAGGCGGCGAGCAATACCATGTCTCCGCCTTCAGACTTCAAGCGCCTTAACTCCCGATAATTATTAGCATTGATGCCGAATTTACTTATCCGGTCTTCTTTTGCTTTCTCAATCGCGTCTATATCGCCTTCAGGAAACCTTTCGGGCGCCTGGTTTTTCGGCAGCCAGGCGAGATATGCTTTTCGCGGTATCTGGCCCTGTTTTACGAGCATCTTAAGCAGTCTGAAGAGGGCGCGGTTACCTTTAAGCCCGATCGGCCGGCCGTCTTTATCGATGTTCAGCGCGGCAAGAAGCTCTCCTGAAGCAAAAGCAAGGTCATCGGCCTTACGCCTTATTTCGATCCTGGGGTTCGGGTCGGTACCGGTATAACGTATTACTTTTACATCGTGATGTGTTATGCCCTTAAAATCAAAGAAAGACTGCATCTCGCAATTCATGCCGGCCGTTTTAACATAGTAAATGTCGGGTCGATCAGGACGCTTTATCGTGACGATGAAAAGCTCTTCAGGATTACCCTGAAGGGCCAGGGCCTTTTGCAACGCGGTGCAGTTGGCCTCGGCCTCTTCGTTCATGGGGACGTCTTTGGGGAATCCGTTTTCATCAAGAATGATCCTGTCAAGCGGGGCCTCTTTTTCATCTGCAAGAAGCCCGATTATTTCTATCCTGTCTTTTAATATCCGGAATTTCATCCTCTCAAGGGTTTTTAGGCCCCGCCTTTTCCAGTATCTAAAGTATTTATCCACACCGGTATAGTGAACGTTGTTTATTATTACAATATCCGTATCGCCGGCATAGATCCTTTCAGGTACTTTTTTGCCCTGGGCTACGCAGACGGCCCAGAATGACGCTGAGGTGCCTTTTCTCCCAAGCTTGAAATCTACGGGGCGTTTGTCCCTGTCCAGGTTTATCGAGTCCAACACCTCTCCCATTGCGGTACCGGGGGCCGTCTTTCTGACCTGTATTTCGGCCGTGCCGTCGGCATGCAGGAGTTTTGTCACCCGGACCTTTGACATATCGGTCGATGTATTCTGCGCGTATTTGTTGAATGTGTAGTTGATCCCGTACGCGTGGGCCCCTCCGTATTTATCATGGAATATAACTATGGGGTTGCCCTGTTTTTCAAGCGCGGTAAGTATGTGGGCTCTGTACGCGTTGTCATAGCCGGTGATATAGCCGTTTTCATCAAGATTTATACGGTGAAGCGGCGTAGCCGGCGCGGCATGCGCGGCTTTCCCCGCGTCATTATCGGCATATACGGGAAATATCGCTATAGCCTTTTCCTCCAGGCGGAACCGGAGCCCTGAGAGCCCCTTAATGCCCAGCCGCCGCAGGTAATTGAAATATGGGTTTATTTTCGCGAAGAATACCTTCCCGATCCTGGCGGTATCGGCCTGCCCGTGGCGCCAGACCGTCTCTTCCGTATCAAAGGCCGCGGCCTTGCCCTGCGCGATAAGCCCTTCGAGAAAATCCACAGTATCGCCGTTTTTGGTTTGACCGGCGATGATAGAGCCGTCTTCCAGCATGTCAAGCTGGGCCAGGGCCCTGCCTGAATCCATGTCTTTGCCGGCATCCCATAGCTGGAGGCATTTCCTGCCATCGGCCGCGACCTGTTTTATCGCCTTTACCCCGGCAGGGGCGCTCTTTTTCTGCGCAAGCCACGCGAGGTACGTGCTGACGTCTACCGTTGTGCTGTCATTAAGCTCTAACAGGTTTCCCGATACAGGGATAGGCAGCGGTTCCCACTGGGCATACAGGATATTGTTTATGTCATAGCTGTTATCGGCTCCGGAGCGTACATCCACAGGTCTTCCTTTTTCATCCAGCCGTATTCTGTTCACAAGCCGCAGGCCATCGCCCTCTCTCGCGTAAATGCAGGTGAATTCCCAAAAACCCCTGTCAGACCCCTTTAAATATTCACGGCGGAACGTCAGGGGAGCGTTTTCATCGATCCCCCTAAGGGCGATGCGCCGACTGTAGTCCTTTAAGCCGGAATAGGTCACGTTATGCAGGGTTATGGCGTCATCGCCTTCCTCCGCGGCCTTTTCCAGTACGGCCTTTTCCCCGGGCAACTGCCCCCTTTCTTTTAGCACATCATATATATCGTAGGCCCTTTTTCTCGGGACGCCGACAGGGCATTGGTCCTCATCCAGGTCAATGGGATATGAGACTGAGCCATCCAGGGCGCGGACCTTGAAACTGCCTATCTGCCGGGTTTCAGGGCCCTTGGGAAATTTAATGACTTCTACGGGTAAACCGTTATATAAGATATCACCGTGTTTTTTCAGTTTAAAACGTCTCAAGCCCACCATGAAATGGCCTTTCGCGTTTATCGGAGCGGGAATGGGTTTTATGCTGTTACATCCGTTTGAAGGGGGTGTTGTCCTTTTGGCTCGTACCGCGCGGGGTATGGTATCTGCCATTACCATCGCGGCGAACGGGATGAGTCGCGGCATGCTGAAGGTCCCGGAGAGCCACTCGGGAATCCTGAAACGGCTCTTGGCGCTGATGTGGTAGATTATCGCGGCAATGGCAATATATGCAAATCCTGCAATAAGCAGAGCTGAAAGTATCCAGCTAAATCCTCCGAAGTTATCAGAAAAACCGGGAGCCATCATAAACGCGGCAAGAAAACTACTGCGTCCCCGTTTTGCCCTTGTCCACCGGGCTTTCGGTGCATTCTTGGCTATTACGCACGCCATGCTTGTTATGTGTATGGCGCGGGCCAATTCCTGTACGGGGAATGCGCCATTCGTATCGCCCAGATCGCCTTTTACAAAGATCTCTCCGACGGCTTCGTTTTTATATCTGTCTTTTATCATGTGCCAGGCGAGTTTCTCGCCAAGGTCATCCCAGTCGATGCACTTATCAAGTACCGCAGGGTCCCTGCCGGTGAATTCTTTATAGTAAGAGAGAAAAGTCTTTCTTAGCAGCGGGGTAAAGCCCTTGAATGTCTTTATGCGGCCTTTGAGTCCTTTCTTGCGGCCATAATCTATCTTATTCCTGAAATAACTGCCTAAGACCATGGTAAGCTGAAGCAGGTGGTCGCCAACATGGTCCAGCTGGTCCTCCGTTTTTATTTTACTATAAAGCAAGATGTGCTCCAGGTCTCTTATGGTATCCCGGCCAAGGTTAGGAGATTCGCAGGCATCGAGCCAATCGCAGAACATGCCCATGGGGTCTGCCCGCCATTCATAAGGCTTCCCGCTTCCTTCCGTTGTGTGATAACGGGGTATCAGGGCATCGTGGATTATCCCCTTTCCGGCGAGTGATGCTAATTCTTTAACGCGGGCAAGGAAGTTCTTGCTAAAGCCGTTAAGGCTTTGACTTTGATCATTTACATAATCATAATAGGTATTTTTCTCATCAATAAACGCTATGGCTACCTGATAGCGATTTATGCCGTTAGGTTTGATCTCAGTAGGGAGTTCGTGCGGGTTTAGCTTGAACAGATAGCCTTTATCCCGCAATAATGGTCTGGGTAGGTTTTCGCAGCCTTTCCCTTTCAGTCTATCCATGAGATAGGCTCCCCTGTAGGAGTTCATAAGCCCAAGGGATTCCCTGCTAGAATATCTTGCGGCTTTGCCGTACTTTATATAAATAAACCTGCCATCTCTTAACTCGATGAAGTAAGTAGACGCGTAATAATCCGTGGGTACGGGCCGCGTATCCGTTCCTGTTTGCATAAAACCCTGCGCAACGACATCCTCAGGCGCTGCTTGCGCGCTTTTTAAGACATCCTCAATACCGGCATATTTGATATCATCTACATTGATGTAGGTCCGCAGCTTTTTCATGGACGGCAAGGCAAGGGATACGCTATCGGGCAGGCTGCGACGCAGGAGCATATCGGCGATCTTGCGGAAATTGGTCGCGGCCTGCGTAACGAGCCCTTCATTGACACCCTCATCAGCCGTGAGCACATGCTCTATCCTGTATAACGGGGCGATAGCCCGGATCGCAAAGTCGGGATCGTGCAGGTTGTCGGTGACTATATTTATCAACGTATCTCTTGCATTTGAGACGAAATAGGTATAGCTATCGGCGTTTATTCGAGCGGCAATGGCATCATTCAGCGGTTTTACGGCTCTCCTATCGCGTGTCTTCTGAAAGACCCGCAGGGCCGCGGTGGCGACTTCAGGCCCGGAATAGAGAGCCTTGATAAGGAATTCAAAGTTCTTTGGATGGTACTTTTTATGAGATAGGCCGGTATCATAAAATAGCTCGCTGTAAAACCTGGCCATTGGATCACGTGTCCTGCCTAATGCATCGGCTATCGCCATGCGCACACTATGTCTTTCGTGATCAAGTCGCTCTACAAGGGCCTCGATCCCGGGCCTGCCCATCCGGGAAAGCTTATTTACCACGACTACGCAACCATCCCTATGTCCCGAAGGTTTATTGCCCAGCATCCGGCACATGTGCTCAACCGCAGCTTTAGTGCCGAGCCCCGCCATAGCTTCAATAGCTATAAGTCGACGCGAAAAGTCTTTACCTTTTAACGAGTAATCCAGGTCCTCAAGCGCAGGTCTACCCATCTTGCGCAAGGTATCTATTATGATCTGCCGGTTAGCGGGGGTTTCGTTGAGGAAGTCCATGTTGTCTAAAACACCGGCTATTCTTCCCCTTCCGAGGTCATGGGTAATGTTGCGCAATTTCCGTAATGCGTCTGAGACTTTATCAGGTCCGCCTACAGATATCAGATGATCTGCGGTGTGTATGGCGTCTAATTTGCGCATAGTAGAAGAAGCGGTTACCATCGCGGCGAACGGGATGAATCGCGGCATGCTGAAGGTCCCGGAGAGCCACTCGGGAATCCTGAAACGGCTCTTGGCGCTGATCCAGCGAATGATAAGCGCTATCGTCAGGCATATAAACACCGTTATAAACAAATCCGTCCAGCTGAACGCGCCGGGAATGAAGAGTATGGCCGGCGCGGCGCGACGCTTGCGAACATGCGTGGGACTGCCCCCATCATTCGGCGAATCTTCTTCATGTTCAGTAACTGCCTCCGGAACATTCACGGGCAAAGGGGCGGTGACAACGGGGCCTTCAGCGGTTTTTGCGCCTGGTGATAAAGGAACGTTTGCCGTAACGCCCTTTATCCTTCTTACCTCCCTAAGCCTTTTCTGAACATTATAGAAGCATTCCGGAAAATTTTTATGGCCGCCCGTCTCATCGAGTTCCTCAAGTATCCCCCTAATGGAGTCATGGAAACCGGCCTCCGCGGCAGTAAGGTGCTCGCGGGAATCAACTACTTTTTTCTCGATAATGGTATGTATCTCAAAGGCCTTTACGAGCAGGTCATGAACCAAACCATCGTCCGGGATCTCCCCGGAATAATCTATTCCCGCAAGCTCACAGTAAGACTTTACTATCCCCGCATTCCGCGAAATCCCGGCAGTTACCGCTTGAAAACCCGGGTTATTTTCCTCTCTTTCACGGGAAAGCAAAACATCGAATTCAAACAGCAGGATCGAGCGTATCAAATCTATCGAGCCTTTTTCTGTGCCGCTATTAACCAATGCCTCGTCTCTAACCAGGTACTTACCGTTGGTATCGAGCAATCCTATACCGTATCTGGGATCAAGCATTGCTAAATAGCGCGTATTATTCGCGCACCACATGAGGTTTTCGCGATATAAAGTGACAAGCACCCTCCTGTTCATGAAAGGCCTTTCAGTCGCGGTCCACGCGGATAATGACGAAAGGCTGCGGGCAGGCGCATGTTCAGCCAAAGCAGCATCCTGGAAAATAGTATTAAACGTAAATACCACCAGGATAAAAGCCGCAAGCAATCTTATGTATTTATGATATCGTGATTTAAGAAATGACATATGGGTAAGAGTACCATAATATCATTGTAGAATTGTCACAGGAGTGTAGCTTATATGTAACAATAGTGTCACTTTTTATACTGCTAACCCAAAGGGGAACACCCCGGAGTTTATTTCAGGGAAATGCCCAAGTTGAGAATTTGCCCCGTAGCCTTTGATTTAATTTTTGAATCTCTGTGCGATAGATGTGGATGTTTACGGACTGGAGCTGGTCTGAATGATAGGGCCGAGGTCAAACGTCTTTACCCGGAGCCTGTCAAGGAGGTCATTTACACCCGGAATGATCTGAAAGGTCACGCTTGTTGTCCTGAAGCTGCCCTCAACGAGGCCGCGCATTCTCACCGTACCCTCGTGGAGTATTTTGATCTCGGGCTGAAACTGCTTTTCATCGGCGCGGAAAATCCGCATTACATACTGCCGTTCGCCGATAACGAACGGATAATACCGTGTCCACCCTTTTTTCGCGATATCGATACTCTCAAGATCGAATCTTACGCCCGAGAGGTTAAAAAAGGCGCTGTCATAATCCCTCATGATCGATTCTTTGACAACGTCTTTCGCGCATCTCTCGACAGCGTCAAGCCTGTAGATAAGCAGGCCCATGCACAGGATGTCGTATAACTGATAGGTTTCTATCCGGCCCGTATCCACTCCGAACCTGGTTAATGGATTGAGCCCCTGCGGGCCGTCTGATCCGGCCCGGGGAACAAATGCGGAAAAAACAAATAAACAAATCGCGACTGGCGCTAATAACATCTTACGGTTCATCGCGATTCTCCTTGTTAGGAATTATTATACCACCGTACCTAACTTTTGCAAGAACAAAAGATTACGTTTTTTATTGAACCACAATCATAATAGCGGACGGGAATTCTGTTCCCGTCGAATTATAGCGCACATTATTTCATGCCTGCCCATATCAAGTATACCATGCGCCGTGTTAGGAGTGTGTAATGATTATGTAACAATTGCTGACTTTCTATACGGACAACCGTAGCGCGCATAAGGCCTTGACGCCATATTGATAATAATGTAAAATATAGTTGATTTTTATGCAACTAATAAAACACCGCATTTTTAAGGATACGAGGGAGCTTATCGCCGGCTGTGTCGCGGGGCAAGCCTCTGCATGGGACGAGTTTACCAGGTATTACACCCCCCTTGTGGACAGGGCAATACGCGAAAGATTCGGGCGGCACTTCCACCCCTTTACAAGAGAGGATGTCGAGGACACGCGCCAGGCGTTCTACGCTAAACTTTGGCAGAAAAAACTCCTGTCGCCTGTAGCCGATTCGCACCTGATCGATCATTGGATTGTCATGGTAGCCGCGAATTTTGCGACAGACACCTGCCGAAAAGCTAAAAATGACGCCCTCAAAAACCACCTCTCTTTCTTCGAGGATATGGCGGACCGGGAAATGCTGGTGCGCCTGTCAGAGTATAACACGGATATTTCCGGAGATACACGCGCGACAACAGACATTATCCTGCTGCAGGATATAGTGGAAAGACATATGGAGCGCCTTACCCCCATCGAAAAGATTATTATGCGCCTTCACATTTTTTGCGGCATGAAACACCATGAAATCGCGGATACGCTTAACATCCCCCTGGGGACAGCCACCTCTGTCACGGCCAGGGCCAGGAAGAAAATCATAAGCAGGATCAGAAGGACGCACAGAGTCCATGAAAAATAATTGCAGTAAAAATCACGGAATTTACGTTTATATATAGTAGAAGGGAGGTGCCGCATGTACAGGGAAAGAAATACGGATTCTCACTGCCCGCCCGAACACAGGATAAACGCGTACCTTACGGGCATGCTTAAAGAGCCGGCTCTCAGGCATGAAATCGAAACGCACATAGCCGGCTGCCCCTACTGCATCTACAGAATAGCCGAAGCCGGAAAAATCGTTAACAAGAGTTTTCCCGGAAAACTCGGGCGCCGTATCGGCCGCATTATAAGATCAATAAACCCGTGGCCCGCGGCCTCTGTGATATTGTTCATACTGTCGTTCATTTTTCACGGGCACTTTATTCAGTTTCTGGCCGCATCCGTTATTCTCGCCGTAAAATGGATAGCCGACAGCAGAAACTCAAAAACCCTTATCATGATCTATGAGGCATGGAAACAGGAAGGGCACGCGGGGACTGACCGCATAATGAAAATTCTGGAACCAAGAATAAGGAGATAATATCCTACCGGTTATCCTGACCCGATGCCTGAGACTGGCTTAAGAGTTCGTTCTGAAGTTTCTGCATCGCCTGCATCTGTTCGCGGTACTGATTGAAGCTCGCGATGCCCGAGGTTAAGTCCGCGGACATCTTTTTGACGCCTTTCACGAAATCCTGGCATTTCCACGTGAACACCCTCCAGCTGTACCTTGCCCTGTTTACCCTCTTCCGGAGCTCGTACCGGTGCGTCACGGCATATACAGACAAAGAGATTATCAATACGCTCACAATGATGAGTTTTACGGGCAGACCGCCGATCTTCCTGCCGCAGTACCGGCAGATCCTGGCCTCATCCTGTATTTCCTCGGCGCAGTATTTACAGCGTTTCATCATATCCCCCTGATCTTATATTATATACATATAACTGCCGATATCAATCGTATTTCTTAAATGGATTTTTATTTTAGCCCGTTGTGTGCTATAATTATTTCGTGAAAAAAAATACAGGGAAACAATACAAGGTCATTCAAAGAAGCCGAAGCCTTATAGTTTGGGCATAAAAAGCTGTCCGATTCGAAATTTTCGCGATAATGCCGCGGCAGAGATATGACACATAAAGCACGCGCAGGCACCGCTAATATCGTCCAAGTTCTTACTGTAACCGCGATACTCGCCCTTGCGTTCGTTATGCGCCTTATCTTTATCAATGAACTCTCAAAGTCCATATTCGCGGTGCCGTTCAGCCTCGATGAGGAATTTTACGACGCCTGGGGCATGAGCATCGCCGGAGGACAGCTGCTCGGTAAATCGGTTTTTTACGCCCTTCCCCTGTACCCCTATTTTGTCGGGGCAGTCTACTGGCTGTTCGGCCACAGCCTCTACGCGCTCAGGTTTATCCAGATCATGATCGGCACGGTAAACTGCCTTCTAGTGTATCTTATAGGTAAACGCGTATTCTCGGCCAAAACAGGGTTCCTGGCCGCGCTCCTATGCTCCCTGTATGGTTTTCTCATACTGCATGAGGGCCAGCTATTGGGCGTAACACTTGCCATATTCCTGAACCTGTGCGCCATACTAATGCTCATGCGCGCTTTCAGCGATGGACGCAAAACATGGTTCCTCATATCCGGGCTAGTAATAGGTTTGTCAAGCCTCACCATGGCCGGCATACTCATGGCGCTTCCTTTAATTATATTCTCGATATTCAGGTTTCCGGATAAAAAGCGCGCGCCCGGCGCCGTTTCGGCGCTATTGATTATAGGCGTACTCGCACCAATATCGCTATCAACCCTGCACAACTACCTGGCGGAGAAAGACTTTGTGCCGATAACGGCTCACGGCGGCATAACATTCTACACGGGAAATAATCCCGGAGCCAAGCCCTACTTCAGCTCTATACCGGAAATCCATGGCAGCGATATACGGTCGTTCACGCAGGGCGCGAAAAATGTCGCCGAAAGCAGTGAAAAAAGGCCTTTAAAGCCGTCCGAGGTTTCCCGATACTGGTCCCGCAGGGCCTTTGCCTTTATCACCGGTCAGCCCGTCGACTATATCATTCTCCTATCAAAGAAATTCCTCTTCTTCTTTAACTCGGCAGAGCTCCAGGATGTGCTGGTAGATTATAGCGCGCTCAAGCAATACACACCGGTGCTGAGGTTTGCGGTGTTCGGCTTCGGATTTATCATGCCATTCGCCATACTGGGCATATGCCTTAACCCGAGAGCCGAGCCTAAACTGTTTATCCTCTACTCCTATATTAC
>JBDRBZ010000238.1:0-6056 GCA_043822175.1 Candidatus Omnitrophota bacterium | reverse complement strand
GTCTTTGAGCATCCTGATCTGGTTATGCGCCCTGGCGATAACCTGGCCCTTGTGAACAATGACCGCCCCGACAGGCACCTCATCTTTCTCAAAAGCCGTCACCGCCTGCTTCATGGCCTCTTGCATGAACTGTTGAGGATTATTTATTGGGTTCATTTTTGCATCCCTTAATTAATCCGGCTATCATTTTTGCTATTTCTTCCGGTTGTAGAATCAGTTTCTCATGTTCGGGTGGGGTTATCAGCAGCCTTCTCCTGCACAAATCTAAAAGCGGCACACACTCGTGAGCCGATCCGCGGCTGATATAAAAGAAATTTACTTTTTCCTTTTTATGCCATCTCCCATTCCCTTCAGCGATATTCGTGAATATCGATATGGAAGCCCTGTTAAGCTGATCGGATAAATGATAATTACCTTTAGGCATGTTATCGCATATCTTGCATACCGCTTCGGCAAAATCCACAGCTTTTTTGTATACGCTTAGTGATTCGAATAAAAATGCCACGCTAAACCTACTTTTCGAAAGTAGAAATTAGACCGCATTAGAAATTCCGCATCTATTTTCTATTCTCGAATTTCTAATGCTCTGCACTTTTTTACTATGTAAAAAAGTGCTGGCGTGCCTGGGAGGATTTGAACCTCCGACAAACGGCTTCGTAGGCCGCTGCTCTATCCGGGCTGAGCTACAGGCACACCTGAGTATGCGGATTATTTATTCTTCTCGACATATCGCGTCAAGAGCGACATGGTTTTTTCGTTATCGCTTGTCTGAAGAACCATCCGGGAGGAGCTTCCGCCCGTCCCCGAAGTCACATAAATATATTTTATGTTTATCTTATTCTTCTTCAATATCCCTGTCACGACCTTCATTGCCCCTGGCTTATCGGTCAGGGACACCATCACCACCTCTGTCTCCCGCATATACTTGTACTGTTTTTCGCGCAGGTATGTCATTATCGGAAGGTTCGCGCGCGTTATAACGAGGATCCGGGCGGACCGGCCGCTCTCATACCCGAGAACCGCGTCAATGTTAATCCCGTTGCGCGCGGTTATTTCGGCTATGTCAGCAAGAAGCCCGACCTTATTTTTCGTCACTATCACTATCTCTTCGCCCAGATATACGCCGTTTATCATAACGACCTCCGCTGTGTAATGCCGTCACACCGATACCATATAAGACTCTTTACTGGGATAATATAGCATAAAAGCCGCGCCGCTGCCAGCTATTCTAACCCCCCAAATTCTAACCAGGTTAGAATTCGCATGGTTACGCGCGGATGAGGGATTTCAGGGATTCGCGGTACTGGTCGTACAGTTCCTGTACGTCTTGTGTAATCCTGTGTATGGGATCAAGTATGATAATCCAGCCCGGCCACCGGCCTCCGTGTTCTGCGAATAGCTCATAGTCCATCTTCCTGCTGATGGCTTTTAAAATCGCCTGGGCAAATGAATATATACCAGACTGATACCCTATGGATACAAGCGGCGTCTTGTATTCGGCAAGCGTACTCTCGAGGGCATCCACATCCTCTGTCCTGGCTATGGGCCCGCGTATTACCCCGATAATATCCTCCTGCCTGACCCCCTTTGAGGCGGCAAAACAAATGAGGTTTCGCGCTTCAGACGCGGCAGTCCCATCGCCGCCCCTCTGCTCTGCCATCTGGCGTTCCGTCACCACAATAACCTCAATATCAGGAGCGGCCCTGTGTATAAGCCATTCAAGTGCCTTCCCGGCGGTTTCTTCCTTTGAGAACAAAATAATTTTCCCGCCGCTTATTATATTCTGCGCCTTCAGTACGCTCCCGACTATATTTGGCAGGTCGATGCACGCGTCACGCGTAAACATGTCATCGGCGTAGATAATGACACTCTGCCCTGTCTGCCGGCTGTCACTTAATAAGTCCCGGAGATCGGTTTGGGCCTTAAGATACAGTCTCTTACAGCAAAGCGTCCAATGCATTGCATCAATGGCCGCCTTAAATTCGAGTAACGGATGCGGCGCATTTTCAGAAGCGATAAAGTTACGCAGGCGCAGGAACTCCGTGAACCGCGCCTCATACATATCAAGCCATCCTTCGCGCCCGGCGCGTTCTTTAAGGCCATACGCGGCTTCTATGCGGTTATCCATCTCATTAAGAACAGTGAATCCCGACCTCTCCTGTCCCGCCAAATCCGAGGAACCGAATATTCTTACATAGACATGCCCGTAAATAAAAGTCTCATGCGCAGTATCACTTTCAAGCTCCATGTAACTATCGGTCAGCGGCCCGGCCATTTTGTGGATATCGCGTAAAACGGATTCGACCTTGCTCACGGCCTCATCTCTTCGCATGCCGCCGTCCTCAAGCATTCTCATGGCCCACAGATGCGCCCTCAAGGGGATGTCAAGCGCCATATCTCTCTGCCCGCTGTTATCATAGGCGCAGGTCACATCTATAAAATCACACACCATATCGGCATCATCCACGGACGGACTGAGCATAGCGTACAGCGCGCGGGCAACAATAAGATTGGCTACGAGGTCCTCAACCATAAGGCCGTCGATAACAATTTGTTGCATTCTCTCCCCGTCGTATTTCTCATAGAAATGCCTCTCCAGCGCCATCATCTTACTGGCGTCTATACCTTCCGTGTTTATGCGGTATTGTTCGCACATCGCGTCGCATTCAGCCGCGACATCGTCAGGCAGGAGCGCCCTTGCCCGCGCGAAACGTTCCTGCGGTGTCCTTGCCAAAGCCGTCATTTTGCTAAGCGACATCTCATGCAGTTCTCTTTCCTCACGCTCTCTGGCGGCGACGATAGCGCCCACATCAACAGGGGTTTCTTCCGCATGGTCACATATGGCACGGACATAATCTGCGGCAAGAGCCGCCTGCCGCGCAGGACTGCCGGCATCGCCTAAAACATGTCGGCCCATACCCGCGCTGACTGCCAGGGCAGTTGTCCGGTAATTATCCAATCCAATCCCTTCCCCGGAGCCGAGCACATCGACAGCTTCGAATACATCAGACGGATGAAGCCCTCCTCCATCCGGACTCATCAATGATATAATCCCATCCTGCATTGCGGGCGCTATGCCCGACAATACATGTATAAGCAAACTCAGCGCGCGCTCTGCCGCATTATTGTCCGGAGCATACCTCATGCGTATATTTACAAGCTCTTCCCTTTGTCTGGGCGTTAACATCCCGCGCTTTGTGAGGGCACCCCGCAGTTCATTGCCTGCGGTAAGGCCCGGATATAACACTCTATCGCCCATCCCTGTAACCAGATCATAACCGCCAAGGCTACCATGCAATAGGCGCAGGAAATTCATTTCAGTATCCACCCTGCTTCTTTTCTCAAAAGGTACAGTATCGACAAAAAGGCCCCGGTTTCCGCTAAACCGCGCATACGCCAGGTCAGAGTCACGGATGTATTCTGTAATATTCGGACACAGCGTCTCATAGTCCAGGCTCTTACCCGGCTCTGCCACAAAGACATAGCTTTGTTTAATATACCGGTTCGTGTCAAGTGTTCTACTGGCGGCTCTAGCGGCATGGAGAATATTTATAATATCATCCATCGGTATGCCTTCAAAGGCCACTCCTTTTATGATAATGCGCGTAGCCGGCTCAGTACTGCCCTCACCGTATGATCCTGTGAAAAGGTCGTCCAGACGCATTCTGCCGCTTATCCCCGCCAATTGGCTGAAATCATAAACTTGAACCCTTTCCCCGCTCGCGCGGAAAGCCGCGGCAAGCCTCGGCACAAGCCCGCTGGCAGACTCCTCATTAAGCCCCTCGAGCGCAAGAAGCGGTTTTTGCCCGGAAGCCTTCATTACCGCGCCCAGATTGCGCATATCAAGAAAGTCAATATCGGCTGACATTGCCCTGGCCGGTATCTCACCAGCAACAGGTCTTGCCAACTCGACGGCCGCTTTACCAAGGCTGTACCCGTCATTTCTCGCGGCGTCCAGGACTTCGTCCTTAACCATATCGGTCATGGGACCGTACCTGTCACGGACATCTATTTCATCCTTCAATATGAGATAACCTAAAGCCATAAGCCGCGCCTGTGAGTTTTCAAGCGCCCGGCAAAGGGCTTCCATGGCATCCGCGATATTGCCGCCTTGCGCCGCGTCCTTCATTTCACCCCCGCCCATAATCACAGGATCCATTATATGGACGAGATTATGGTAAAGATAGTAGTATATGCCGTTAGATGTCGTGCCCTCACTGTCAAGGCCCATCAGCTTTGCGGACATCTGGTCCACAAGACGGCGGTAAGCGACATACTCCTTGTCTATATTGCTACCTCTATTTCCTGTCAGCATATATATTCCGGTCAGCGCAAATTGTCTTTCACTCCCAGTGTCGGCCCGTTTATATCTTTCAAGCTCATTCTTAATAGCTGTAAGTAAAGCATATCCCTCCATAAAAATCTGTGTAGCCGAGAGCCTGTACCCGAACTTTTTTAATTCCTGTTTGAGAATTGCCTGGTCTGTATCAGCCAGGTGCCTGCTTAAGATCCCCATCGCCCTGTCCGCGAATACGCCCCTCGGGCCTTCGGCTAGAATATCGTAAGCCGTGCGCGCGTTGACTACAAACTCCTCGGAGTGGGCCCACGCCGGCAGGATTTCCTCGACCATCTGCCTTACGGCTTCCCTGCCGTCTATGCTCCTTTCCTCTTTTAATTTCCTGTAAACATCCGTTATCATTAGGTCTATGGTTTCGGGTGAACCCGTGCGGGGCGGAGTTATTCTTGTCTCATGCCAGATGCAATTCTCCAGGATAAGCCCTTCTTCGGCGCTTAATCTGAAATCGCCGGCCACTGCCCGGATCAGGTCCGGCAGTTCCTCTCTTATAAGATGACTCCTCTTTATCCCTTCAAGAAACCGCCTGACGTTAGGGCCTATGCCCCGCTGTCTTTGGAGTACCCGAGCGATATCCTCGAACCTGAGTATGTATGTATACTGCGATGCCGCCTTGAAGAGGGGGTTGGGTATTTTTTCGTCTTCGCTGTTACGGATATTTAGAGGGATATTCGCGGCCTGGTAGAGTTTGGCCCACCATATGGCCCTGTCCTTAGGCGATCCCCTCAATAAATTGGAATCCTCGCAAAAATGGAGGAATACCTCCTTTAAAAGCGCATCCCTGTCAACAGGCGTATCTGACGCCAGGTCCCTCCTGACCAGCTCATCCCTGTAGGCGGCCATCATGGTATGCAGAAAGGACGCGTTTTGTTTCATGTTTATTATCCAGTCCATACAGCTCACTACTTCCTGCGGATCTGTTGACGCGAGCGCCCTGGCGAGTATCGGGTAAATAACGGTATAATCAGGTTCGCCTTTTATGCGCTGGAGCCGCATCAGCCCGCGCATATTGCCTTTTGCCTCGTTCCAGCGCCTTTCAAGCACAAGGCGTTTAACCCTGCGGGCCCGGCTCTCAACATTGGCGTCACGCAGTCGCGCTTCCTCTCTTAAATCCCCGAGCCTTATCTGCTGAAGCTTTCCTATTATCGCGACAGTGCCTCCGGCGCGCGCCTCGAGAAATTCTTTCGCCTTCTCGAGGAATATCCTGACAGTTTTTATGTGCCTGTCCCCTACCGTAAGCATCGACAGGGCTGTCTCAAGGAAAAGCTTCGCTATCCTTTTTTCCTCGACCTTTAATTCTCCTCCCGGTTTTACTATTGTTGTGAGAATACCCGCGATAGCGCCCCTTACATCGGAGATCCGGCGTTCATCCAGCCGGTGATCATGTTGCCTTATCAGTTCCAGGATCCATGAAATAGTACCGCAGGCCGTAAGTGCCCATCTCCTGTCGCCGAGCTCGAAATCTATCATATCATCTATGCCGTGGAAGGATTCCCACAGTGTATCATAATGCGACGGCCCCTCATCCAGCATCGTCCTCTTGCCGTCCTGCGGGATAGAGTAACGGTGGTGATAAACTTCGACGCGGCCGCCTATCCTTCTTACTTTATGCCCGGGCCGGGGCCGCGGCCGCCTTATGTTACGTTCCCTGAAAAGATCGAGCCTGGCCTTGCTTATCCTGTGCACAGCGCCCATGAGGCAC
>JBDRBZ010000237.1:0-4286 GCA_043822175.1 Candidatus Omnitrophota bacterium | reverse complement strand
GGCGGCCCGCAGGATCTTTATGGCATTGTCACTGGCGGCCGCCGATATACGGGCATATTCATGCTTGCCGAAGAACGGCGCCGCATAATGATCGATATGAAGCTGCGACACGACCGCTATATCGACCAAATACTCATGGAGCTTTTCCCTGATCTCCGGGGCGTAATAGACTATATCTCCGAAAATCCTGCTTATATCGCCCAATTCAACCGTATGGTTTTCCTCGACAATCGCGCATATCTTGTAAAAAAGAAGCGAGAATTCGGACAAACCCGCATTAATGTTTTTTATCAGTTCACACGCCACAAAACTGTTCCGGAAACGGTCCCCCGGCCCGTACCTCTTATACCGCATTATCGAATCCTTTAGGAGTACGTCATATTCCTCTTCCGCTGGCTTCGGAAGCCGGTCGGCTATTTTCCTGAATCTGAAAATGCGCGTACCGAGAATCGGCAGCGGGTTATGCGGGCCTAGACCCAGATGTTTAATCGCCCGCCCCGATAAAACAATCCTGTCGCCCGGCCGTTCCGGCGATACGCCCGAATCCTCGTTGTTAAACACTTCAACCATTTCATACACTGCGTCATCACCGTAACCGGATAGCCCGGTGTTCTCATCTAAAAGTACCGTAGGGTGGAAATTGAGGTCTGCGGCATAATCAGACCCCTGGTGCGACAGCATTATAAGGAATTCATCCGGACCGTTGCGCCTTGCCATGCCGATCACACGGTCATGGCCGGTGTCAAACGCGATAGGCTGATCGGTATCACGCACCAGTCCGCTTATCCGGCGTTCAAAATCGTCTAAGCCGAGAAGGTATTTGTTGCGCCCGAGGGCGCTTTCGACCAGGCCGCATTTTTCGGCCCATTCATACCCCGGCCAATACTGACCTTCGACGACACGCGCGGGCCCGTAATTGTTTACCGGTATCCTCCAGAAATCCGCCAGGGCGCGATGCCAGTCGATACGGCCGTCCTCTCTGGGATAGGCGTAATGCAGATGCTGAAACCACGCCCCGCCGTGCGCGAATATCAACGCCGCTATGGCCGAAAATCCGCGGTCCCTGAACGCGTCCACCGGAGGCACCTGGGCGTCGTGATTATTTATCACTGTAACAGTGCCGCCTCCAAGCCTGCCGAGAATGCTTGAACGCCAATCAACAGTCCCCCGGAACTCATCCGTCGGGTCATTTTCCCTCACCACATCCCAGGCATTGGCGATTAAAGGATCGAACGGCATATCCACACCGCTTTTTATAAGCCGCGCTTCATGCCCGTGCCAGTTTTCGGCGTAAAACCTGGTATTGCGGCCGTTCCTCATACCCGCTTTTTTGGCCTCGTATATGATCCAGGCGAGCACGCTGTTCGGCTCTTCCGTAAATCTAAGATCCAGCGTTTTTGAAAACTCCCTCCATGTCCCCTCGAACTCCATCCATACTTTCTCCTCGGTCACGACATGCCCCTGTATCCTTTCCATGCCGACCGCGGCCGGATCAGAAGGGAATGTCACGTCAAACACATGTCCCACATCCACGCGGAAGTTAAACCCGAGCCCGGCAAGCTCGCTGATCTTGGCGATGTAATCCCTTACATTCCTGGGATCCGCCCAGTCACGCGTAAAACAGTCCTGCCACTCTTCGGAAAACCCTCCGTCGGACGCCGCGCGCCGCGTAAGCCTCCAGGAGTTCGGGTCAAATATCCAAGCCGCTGTCCGCGGCGACAGCTCACGGTTAGAACGCGACAAGTGCGGTATCATGTCAACGGATATCCCGATCCCTATAGCGTCCGCGGCCTCTTTGAGCCTCAAGAGCCCCTGCATGCCGCCTATCCTGCTGCTGACACGCACGGGATCCAGCACCGAAAAAGAGGAGCTGTCAGGGCCGGCTTCCCCCGGCGCCCCGGTTTCGAGCACCTGGAGGTATATCTCGTCGACACCCTGTTCCTTTATACCCATCAGCTGGCGTTTCAAATCATCCAGGGTCCCCACGGCGACGTTTCCCCTGGCATCGACAATAGGCCGCCCATGCCCATCCAGTTTCATGTTAAAAACCTCGGGCCTGACGCTGATTATCCTTTTCCCGGGAGATTTATCCTGAAATTTGATTATACCGCTCACGCGCAATTCCGATAAATCAACAGCACTCTCGGGGAAATCAATGTACCCCCACCTTCCTTTATCGCCGAAAGACGTCTGGACCGCATAATGCACCCAGCCTGCGTTTACAGGCGCACTCCACTCAAAATATGCCATGCCGTTTTCCACGGCCTGCAGGACGGCTTCAGCTATACTGATATCCATCCCGTTCACGCTCCACATTACCCGCGCCTCGGGACAGTCGCCCACAAACGGCAGCATAAAAGTAAACCGGCGTTCTGTTGCGGCCGCCGAATAATTGTACGCGCTTTGCGGAAACTCAAAAGGCCTCTCTGTGACACAATCAAAAATAAACCGGTTCAGAAAAACGCGCATTTCCCTGTCAGGATGTGTTTTTGACAGCGAGAATAAAATATCCATAGCCGCTTTTTTCAGATCATCATCCGCCTGTTCCTGGCCTTTTACTATTCTCATCATTTTATGGATAACACTGTCGCCGTGAAAACGCGCGACGTTATTAACCGTTTCAACCCACTTGAGGATAACCGGGTATTCCCTGTATATAGCGCGTTCCTCTATTATATCCGAGGCTACGCCCTGCGAATCCCGAACCACGTCAAGGCGCACATTACCCACAAACCTGGTAGTCGAACAGTCCCCGGAAGCCATCCAATCCAGCGTATCACGCGGCGCCAGCCGCACAACCTTGCTAATACCTTCCTCCAGCCTGTACACAATATATATATGGGTGCGTGGAATGCCGTTTCTGTCCCGATAAACTTCCCTGTATACGGTGTAGGGCTTTACCTGGCATAACGGCAGCTGAGCCGAAAGAAAATCACAGACAACCGGCATGAGCCGCCTGTCATCCCTATCGCTTATGAGCGACTGGTACAATTCATCAACCGCAGGCAGGGCTATGGAATCACACCATATAGTATCGATTTCGGTAAGCTCTTCGGCATGCCCCACCGGCCGCGACCAGTCATGGCCATACAAGACGATGCCGGGATTTTCGCCGAACCACGCGATAAATTTTTCATAACAATGTTTGTGGCATGAAATATATTTAAGGGTCTCCTGAAAGACCGCGGCCTCATGCGGCTGCAGATCCGGCCTGAACCTGTTTACGCTCCTTCTCATGCCGTGCATCAGTATCACGGCTAACACATGCGGGGGCGCCCGTATGACCGCCGGGTTTATGATGATCTCCCGCGGAGTAACCACGGCGCCTTCTTTCATTTCGGCGTCCAGACTGACCGGCAAAGGCAACTCGACCCATTCTCCGGGCGCGCGCTCTATACGGTTATTTTTCTGGAACGCGAACAGGGCATCTTTCTCGTCGTGTGTAAGGAGAGAATACGCGTGCCGCACAGCGTTCTGTACGCCTAAAATTTTGCTTTCCGAGAATTCTCCGGGCGCGGCTTCCTGCTTTGCCAAAACCGCCGTGTGAAATTCGAAAACAGGACGGCGGTTCGCGTCAAACCACAAAAGCGCGAATTGATTTCTTGACGCGTACGGAACTGATTCAGGCCTCTCCCTCATAAGAAACGGCAAGTGCCTTGATCCAAACGGCTTGTTTTCATCCGCGCCGGCCGGCAGCACCTGTGTCTTGCGCAAAATCTGTCTGTTAATCCTGGGGTTAATAACAATTGTCTCGGTCTTTGTCCAATCTGTTAACGGAACCATTGTCCTGTTATTATTGGGGTCAGAATCAAAATACCTCACGCAAAGGTTGCTGTCCGGGATATGCACCCTTATCTCGTAAGGCATAACTTCGAGCTTACAATCCGGAATCGCGTCATGTTTTCCTTCCCAGAGAAGGATATCATCCAGATATATGTCGTTTATAGGTTTGCCATAATCAGTTCTTTTTTCTATGAGGTCACAGATAAGGTTTGCCTGAAACCTGCCGCGGTCCTCAGGATTGGACATGAGCAAGCCGGGAGACAGCGTGGAAGAGCCCTCCCCTGTACGTGTGAAGCACACCCCGTCACAGGGCGCAATAATACTATTAGCAAAAAATATTAGAGCCGCCAGCCCCGCCACTGTTCTCATATAGGTTTTTTGTTTCTTCATGTATAACCTTTTCATATTAGAATTCAGACTATACCACAATTCCGCGCCTTATGTGTCACAGCAATGTAACTTTTTAGATTGTTTACAAAAAACTAGGGGACGGAGTTAACTTA
>JBDRBZ010000236.1:0-2210 GCA_043822175.1 Candidatus Omnitrophota bacterium | reverse complement strand
GTAACAAAATAAATGATATCTACATAGTGTATGCCGAGATACTGGAATATATTTGTCCCTGAAACCCATTTACTGAATACTTTTGAAGGAATACATTTTCTCTGGCTGAATTCGGCGATAAAACTGAGCGGATCGCCTATCGATCCGTCCGAGATCCTGTCCTTTAACATGAGGTTCGCGCAGTCATATCTCTTATGGAACTCAACAGCGCAGTACACATTGTGTCTTTTCTGAAGATCCAGTAATTTATTGACCTCTTTAAGTGTCGGCGTAAGCGGCTTTACCACAAGCGTGTGCAGGCCCTTGATTATGGCATCGCCCGCTATCTTCGAATGCAGATGATCCGGCACGCACACTATGCACGCCGCGGGCCTGGGTATCTCCGCCATGGCCTCTTTATAACACTCAGGGCTTACCTGCCCGTCCTGCGGGAAATACCTGACAGGCATGCCCACCCCTGTGATTTTTTCAAGCCCGCCTATTTTCCTCCGCGCTTCCCCGGCGCCTTCCGGGCTCGTACCCGCCACATACACCTCTCCCAGGCGGCCCCCCTTCTTCCACTCCATCAACGCAGGGATCACTGTGCCGTACCCGGGCGTGCCCCTGCCGCATGTATACATACCTGTGCCGACCACCAGGACATTGAGCTTAGAATTCATGTTAACCTCACAAATGTTTTCCCGTAATCCATGAGCATCGGCGCGATTTCCTTCCCGCCGTCATGCCCTGCCATAAACCCCAGATAATAAAGTACGCGCTTAATAAAATAGTACCCCCATGCAACAGGGTTCAGCCGCTTCAACGCAAGCGGTATCCGCCCCCTGCCTTTACGGCCCACGCCCTTCCAATATGCGGGGCTGAACATGTTTTTCAGAATCCCCCATTCCGCGGCAGTCGGAAGCGCGATAAGAAGGCATAGTTTTATCCGGCTGGGCGCGGCTCCTGCCCTGACAGGCTCAGAATATCCCATAACCGACATCCTCGCCGGTATAATACCGGTAAACATCTCAAGGTCCTTTTTTTCGAGAATGGTTTTCGGCTCATAGCGGCCGCGGCCTCCGGTAATGCCGTTCCGCGGCACCCTGCCGTTGCCCCACCACAACTTGCCCTGAAGCGTGCTCCGGAGCAGGCAGTCGTCCCATCGGATGCCCACCCAGGAGGCAAAGGCCTCCATCGCTTCCCTCGGCTCATTCAGAAACCTCTCGAACCCCAGATATTTTACGCGGAGCCCCGGGCATGCCTCAGTAAAATGCAATATCCCGCGCAATATCTGCTTATGCCTGTTGTACAACTCGCCGCAGAACAACATGTCCCGCCATTTCATGGCGCCCACGCACGCGTTCAGATTGTCCACGGGGTGCCTGGTCATTACAAGCGCGTACGTAGTCTCCGGAAAATCCGCGAGCGCAGCCTTCACCTCATCCAAACGGTCTATATAATGGATGTGGTCGACTATGAGCGGTTCTTCGGGAAATGATTTCCCGCACGCACTGTGATAAGCGCAGTTCAGTGCGAGAAACAACCCCTTCCTCGACAGGCGCCCGCCTCCGAGTATCTTGAGCGCCTCGCGCCTGAAGAGCTCTTCATCCACCGAAAAAGTCTCGTCCATGCCGGGCCCGAGCCTGTCTGCCCTGTCATATTCTATCCAGGCAAGCCCCGAGAATATTTTCGGATGAGCCGCTATAAAGCTGTCAACACAGAACGCCGCGTCACTTTTGTCCTTAAGCCCCTCCCAGAAACCGTTAAATTGAAGGTATCTCGGAAAACTCAAAACCTGCGGGTGGCCGTCCAAAAGGCTGTGAAACAGGTTTGATCCTGACCTGCTCAGCGTTATAAGGCACAGTATCTTGGGGTCCTTCATCTTACGGCTCCTGCCTTTTCCGGCGCATCCGCCCCGAGATATTTACTGTCCAAAAGAAATCCCGGAAGCCTTTCCCTCGCGCTCATATCGAGCAGGGCATACCGCCAATAGTAAAAGACCCTTAACAACGCATGATACATCCATTTCAGCGGGTTCAGTATGCTTACCTGCTTAAGTATCTCCGCCGGTACGCTTCCCGTATCGAACCGCGCGTCCCCGGCATCTGCCTTTACCCTCTTCACAACCTCTCGCCAATACACCGGGCTGAACATAAATTTTAGCATAGACCACTCAGACGCGGTCGGCAGAACAATAAGCCCTAAAAGCACTACTTTTCCTGTCCTCTGCT
>JBDRBZ010000235.1:0-2423 GCA_043822175.1 Candidatus Omnitrophota bacterium | reverse complement strand
TATATCCCTCGCGCCTTTCCTGTACAGCCCGGAAAATATCTGCCGGGCCCTGTACCGCGGTTCGCCGCATCCGGCCGCGATCCCGCCGAGATCGTCCAGCGTAAAATCCATTAAATCCGCTTTGTCATTCATGGTGATCCGGCTGCTTGAAAATTATCTGTTCGGTTTTTGAGGTATTAAAAGCGACATGACCAGGGCATCAAGTTTATGCAGGTCAAAGGGTTTGATCAGGTAATCCAAAGCTCCTTCCTTAAAGGCGTCTTTCACGATATCTTTATCATGAATCGCGGTGAGGATGACCACTTTCAGCGATTTGTTTATAACCCTTATGTTTCTCATAACAACAAGCCCGTCCATGCCTGGCATCCTTATATCCAGGAGCACCAGGTCCGGTACGCGGTTTTTTATCTCATCAAGCGCCTCCTGCCCGCTGGACACCGCCACGACGCTGTATCCCTTCCTTCCCAGAAATTCCGTCATCAGGCTCCTGACCTCGACATCATCATCGACCACCAGAATATTGCCCTTTCGGCTTTCACGCTCCATTTTCAGCTTGTTCTCTTTGAGGAGTTCAAGTATGCGCTTCATCATCTGATGCGTCGAGAAATCCTTGAATACCGCCGCTTTTATCCCGATGGGCAGTTTCTCAAGGAGCCCTATACGGGACTGGTTAGCGGTAACGACCACAATCGCGATATCCGTGTCGAATTCCCGTATCTTCTTTATAGCGTCAACCGCCCCTTCGGTCGGCAGGTCATCGTCTAGAATGACAAGTGACGGCCTCTCATGCCTCATCGCCCGGAGCAGTTCGTTGCCGTTGGGCACCAGATCCGCTTTGTACGCCATCCCCGTCAGTATGTCATAAAATCTCGATCTGATTTCGACATCCCCGTCGGCCACAATGACTTTTTCAAACATCCCGGCCCCCTCCTCATCCTTTTATGGGCAAAACGATAACCGCCGTCGTTCCCTTCCCCGGTTTGCTCTCATACTTCAGATCCCCTTTGAACGCCTTTATTATACCATAACACACAGAAAGCCCAGGCCCTGTGCCGTCTTTTTTTGTGGTAAAAAAAGGGTCAAACAATTTATTGATATTCTCAAGAGGGATGCCCATCCCCGTGTCCTTAACGGATATCCTGACGTTGTCCTTATCGACCGAGGTCTTAACCGTAATCGCCCCGCCTTCCGGCATGGCCTCACCGGCATTCTTAACGATATTCACAAGGGCCTCCTGCAGGCGCTTTTCGTCTATCTCTATTATGGGCGGCGGCAGCACATAATCCCTCCTGATCTTTATGTTGGACAGCATGTACTGGTGCTCGAGCAGTTTTATCACGAACTCGACCGCGCCGTTTATATCAGTCTCCTTTACCTCCTCAATACTCGGCTTCGTAAACAACAGGAGCCGCTGAATGATATCCTTTGCCCGCTGACACTGGTCGGAAATAATCCTGAGATTGTCCTCCAGTTCCTTATTACAGTGGTCATCCATCAGGGAAAGCTGCGCCCTGCCCGATATAACCATGAGCGGGTTATTCACCTCATGGGCGACTTCTGAAAGAAGTTTTCCCAGTGAGGCGAGCTTTTCGGACTGTATCAGCTGGTTCTGCGCCTGCTTCAGCTCGTAGATATTTCTCTCCAGCGTTTCCCTGATCAGGTTATTGTCTTCCAGCATGCTTGTCAGTATTTTGCGGCTCTCTATCGCCTCTCGGAGCGACCGGTCCAATTCTTTTGTCTTGTCCTCCAGTCTCTCCCTGCTTTCCCTTAGGTCACCTTCGACTTTTTTCCTGCCTTCTATTTCCTTAAGCAGCATGTTCCGCGACACGGTTGTCCTTCTAAGGTTTTCGGCCATTTTCCTGAGCGATCCCGCCAGCTGGCCGATCTCATCGTCCGACTTCACTTTTATCACGGTCTCAAGATTGCCCCTGCCTATTTCTGCCGCAACATCCTTGAGTTTGGATATAGGATCGGAAATGGATTTGGCTATGAACACGCTTAATAACACCGCAAATACGGCGGCCCCGATAAACGTCATCCATATCCTTTGCCTCAACCGTGCCAGGGGGCCGAACACCTCAGCCGTGTTATATTCCACTATCAGCACCCATCCCAACCCCTCAAATGATTTAAACCCCCCTGACCGGGCATATACCACCAGTTCTTCCGGATCACCGCTGCCGCTTCCCCCGTGCACAAAATAACCGTTTAATTTCTGCCTGGCCTGACTCCCCATAATCTGATACGCTATTCCCTGAGGCAGCGGCGAGAGCATGCTGTAGGCCCCTGTGGAATAGATAAGGCGCCCCCGCGAGCTGGCCAATACAAAACGCGCTGACCTGTAAGTCTCGGTCTTTTCCGCATTCTTCAGGATGCTGACAATGCCTTCTATATCAAATACGGCTTTGAGAACACCCGAAAAC
>JBDRBZ010000234.1:0-4941 GCA_043822175.1 Candidatus Omnitrophota bacterium | reverse complement strand
CTGTATGATGGGCTGGAGCAAGATGATGCTTATGCCTTCCAGGGCGGCCCCGCATAAAGCCAGGACGACGGGAAGAATCAGATCAATGATTTTGATTCCCAATTTGGAAAAAAGCAGCCTGATAGCGGCGAAGTATCTCGGCGTCCGGCTGTTTTTAAAAATTTTCACGATCAGGCTTTTCATTTCTTATCCCCGTTCAGCTTTATTTCATACATCTTCATGCCGATCTGTAATGAATATACGGCCTTGCAGATATTGTAGCACAACCCGGGATAACCATCCAGAAATCCCAGCCGGAAAATATACGAATAAGTAAAATACAGGAGCGGCTTGAACGGTAAACGAAGGAAACAATTTTTGCAGAACCGCCGTATTTCGACCGTGTCGCCCGCAATATTGCCCTCTATGTGCCGCGTCTTTGCCGCACCCGCGCGTTTACAGGCCTCCCATGTAGAATAGCGGTTATGCCGTTCAAAATAATAATAAAGCGGCCTCATATCCTCATGAAGGAGGCGCGCCTTCATCCGGCCGATCTTCCCGTCAAGGATTGGGTGCTCGTGCCCCATTTCAAGGAAGGGCGACTCACTCGTGCCTTTGATGTCATACCTTTCGAAACGGGCCCTGGATTTTCTGAAAAGAACCAGTTTGCGCACGGGATCCCCGTATTTAAGGACCCTTCCGAGAAACCGGTAATCATACCTCACCAGATAGCCCGCAGTCCCGTTATCCGGCCGGGCGGCCACGCCGCTCAGCTCATCCATAAATTCATCGGTTGCGCGCTCGTCGGCGTCTATCATCAGGATCCAATCATTGGAGAACTGCGGGGTTTCAAGCGACCAGCTCTTTTTGGGCCACCTGCCGTCCCAGTCATACTGGTATATCCTGCCCGTGTATTTTTCCGCTATGTCTAAAGTACCATCGCTGCTGTGCGAATCCACTATGACTATCTCGCCCGCCCTCTGAACGCTGCGAAGACAGCCTTCCAGATTCATCTCCTCGTTTTTTGTCATCACGAGAACGGAAACCGGTATTTTTTCAGCCATCCTGCTGTTCCCTCCTTTATGGTTGCGCGCGGCCCGCTTTGTCCGCGCCGTCAACGGCATCTTTCCTGACCCAAAAGATATACGGGCTAACGCCGGTGTCGATTTTCCTGAAATCCCTCTCCAACACCCTGCCGAACTCCGCCATTATCTCCCTGTTTGATGCTTTCTCCAAAAAGGCCTCATCCATTATCCCGGGAGCGGCGGGGTTATACTCCACAAGCGCAAGGTCGGGGTCCGCCAGGGCGACCGTCAACACATCGGGGTTGTTCTGGATATAATAAGACACCTGAACGTGGTGGTATAAATATGGGACATTCGGATACCTTTCAGACACCCAGTAGAGATACGTGTTATCCCTGAAAAAAAGCGCGTTTTTCCCTTCCGGCACAAGCCTTTGAATAACCGCTTTTATTTCCCTGTCACGGGGGTATTTTTTTACCGTCAGAAATCTTTTGAAAACACCGGGGTTGTAAAGACAGGCGCTCGCCAGGCATGCCATACACATAAGCGCGAATAGACTGCCGCAGATCACGGCCGCTTTTCTGTTCCGGAGGGAGCCTATGACTTTATCCAACACAAGCCCGGCATAAACCGACAGGAAAACGGCCCCGGGGAAAACATAATGACTTGCCTGGTTCTTGGCCAGCGCAGCCAGGGAAAACATGCCCATCGCAAGCGAAAGCCCGGTCAGGGGAACGCCGTAAATTTCTTTTATGTTCTTCCTGAAAGACGCGCAAAAGACAGCGGCGATCAAAAGCCAGAACCACATAAGTTTTGAATAAAGCTTATACATCCAAAACACCCCGGGGGCATATCCGAAAAAGGGGAAATAGTAGTTCCATCCGATATGCTGCCGGATCCGGCCGGTAAACGTGAAATACGCCGCGCCGAGACAAAGCGGAACGAGAAATCCTGAGATAAATATTATCTCGGCCCTGATAATTTGCCGGTTTGACAGAATGCGGCGCGCGCGGTTCCAGACAAACATAAAAACAGCCGCCCCCGCCAGGTAAAATGCCGCGACGGCCTTGAAGCAGAATCCCACCCCTATCCAGAGCCCACCCGGAAACAACCCCGCAGCTGACCTGTCTTTAAGGTTCTTAAGGATAAGGCCGCACGCGACAAGTCCTGTTATCACCACGAAGCTTTCGGGTTCGTAAAAATTCATTTCCATGAAATAGGCCGAAACCGATACAAGCGCCGCGCTTATGAAGGCGGCGCGCAGATGATAGTGTTTCGCCACGAGCCAGAAAACACCGAGAACCTGAACAGCGTAAAGCGCCGTTACGGCTGCGGCCATGCCGCCGCGGCCGGTTACCCCCATATTAAACAGGAACGCGGTAAAATAATAAAACAGCCATGACTTGGAGACGATAAATGAATACAGCGGATATCCGTCCGCTACCGCGCGGCCGTTATTGAAATACGCCAGGGCGTCGTATCCATATCCGGAGTTATAGGAAAAAAGATAAAAAACGCCCAGAGACGCCAGGAAGCCGGCCGGCATCAATATCTTAGCGGTTACTCGAGACATCTTTACACTACCCTTGATTGTTATTTATTATCGACGAATAAACACGCTTTGTTTCATCCGCAATACGGTTTATGTCAAATCTCTCTCTTGCCAGGGCCCTGCCGCGTTTTCCCATTGCCCCCCTCAGGCCCGCGTTATCGCACAGGCCCAGGATAGCGCGCGCGAATTTATCCGCGTCATATTCGGTAACGATACCGGCGTTACATTCCTCAACGTCACGGCCGAGCCCTACCCGGTCTGTCGTTACAACAGGCAATCCGTAAGCCATTGCCTCTAAAATAGCGATGCCGAAATTTTCACCCCTGGACGGAAGCGCGAAAATATCGCTGTCCATAAATATTTTTTCTTTATCGGGCCCTATCGCCATGCCGGTAAACCGAACGTGTTTCTCGAGCCCGGCGTCTCTAACCGCCTTTTTTATCCGCAGAAGGTACTCATTGTCCCCCGTACCCGAAACTGTCATGACAACATCTTTTCTTACCGAACGCACTTTTCCCAACGCCCTGATGAGGACCTCCAGCCCTTTTTTGGGGTGTATCCTCCCGAGAAAAAGGACTTTTATGCCGGCTTTGTTGCCGTCAGCCCTGGCGGCCCGATCCGCGGCGCCGGCGCCGAACCCGCAGGCCTCAAAATCCAGGCCCGGCGGTATGACGACCACACGGTTTTTAAACCCGAGCTTCAGGAACTGTCCTTTTTCATATTGCGAAGCAACATGGATTGCGGCCGCGTTATGAACATTCTTTTTTTCAAAAAAGTATATATAAGCCTTTTTTAATACGGTGTTTTTCATGCCTATCATGTCCGGGTCCAGGGCGCCGAAAGGGTTCAATATGTAAGGCACCTTTTTCCTGCGGCATACGCGCGCCGCCGCGCAGGTCGGATGCAGAAACACGGAATGAATATGCACGATATCGAACCTGCCGGCGTTTATTTCAATCGCCGCGGACATGGCCGGGGAATAGTAATACCTTCCCGGAAACCGCACAGGGAAATACGTTATCTTTAAGCCGTCCGCTTCCCGCTCTGTTTTTTCGTGAATATCGCTTATGTCCCCGCAGTCTATATTTGTGGTATATACCGTTATGTTTACGCCGCGCCGGGCAAGCGCCTTACAGAGTTCATGCGCAGCCCTTACCGATCCGCCCTGTACGTACGCCGGAATATAAGTCGGTGTCACATGAAGAATATTCATAGTCATACCCTGGATTATACGGACAAAAATTCTCTTAAAAGCGCTTTTACCGTTGCCCTGAATGTCCCGATGCCAAAATATTTTTCAGCCATGGCCGGCAGGATCTCAGGCGATGTCTTTTCCTCGTCGTGCCGGCAGGCCCGGGTGATTGTTTCAGCCAATTCCCTCTCATCATCCGGATCGACCAGAAATCCCAGCTGCCCGTCTCTTATGGGCTCGGCGCATCCGTCGCTGTTCCCCCCGATAACGGGCCTGCCGCAAGCCATGGCCTCGAGAAACACTATGCCAAACCCCTCTCCCCTGCTCGGCATTACAAAACAGTCGCAGAGATTGTAATAGCATATAAGCTCACTGTCGGCCACACGGCCGACGAATCTTACCCTGCGCCCCAGACCGTGTTTTCCCGCTTCCGCCCGCAGCCGGTCCGCATCATCGCCTTCCCCCGCGACAATCCATATATATGCGTCCGGTAAAAGCGCGAGGGCCCTCAAAATCGTGTCGTGTCCTTTATACCGCTCGCTCTTTACCATGCGCCCTACCGTCAGAATCGCCTTTCGCCCCTCAAGCCCAAGCCTGGCGGCAAGCGTTTTGTCAGGCGGGGCGGGGCGAAAATATCCTGTATCAACGGCGTTATGCAGGATCCCGACGCGGGCGGCCGGAATCCCGTTTTCAACCATCCTTCTCTTTGTATATTCGCTGACCGCGAATATTTTATCCGCGTATTTCAGTCCGGCATACTTTAACCCGCTTTTTAACGTCCATACGTCTACGCCGTGAGTCAGGACAATATATCTTATCCCGTAAAACCTTTTCGCGGCCAATGCCAGCCCGGACAAATCCACATGGCCGCAGATTATCACGTCCGGCTTTTTAGCAATGGCATGGCTTATCGCCTTTACCGCAAAAATTACCTTTCTTAAAAGCGCGGGGCGGAACCTGCCGCAGCATACAGTAGTTACGTTGCGCGCGTCAACTGCCTTATACCCCCGCGGGTCATGCAGTGACAGCGCGACAAAATCAGAGTTGCTGAATTCCTCGGCCATTGCACGGCAAAAAAGCCTGTTAAATCTCTGTATCCCGCCGTTGTCCGCGGTATCCGCTAACAACACTAAGGCCTTCATACACTTATCCGCCTTTTCAGTTTATAGCTCCTTCAGGAAGCCTGACAAAAT
>JBDRBZ010000233.1:0-16769 GCA_043822175.1 Candidatus Omnitrophota bacterium | reverse complement strand
GTCACAAGCAGGGATATGTCTCCGTCCGTAAATTCATAAGGCTCAACGGTATATATGTTTATAACGCCTATTGCCTTGTCCTTCACCATCATGGGGACGCTCAGCATCGATTTCAGGCCTTCTTTTTTCGCGAGATTTTTTTCCTTATAATTCCTGTCTTTGATCACGTCGTAAATAACCACCGGCTTCCTGTCCATGGCCACGCAGCCCACAATGCCTTCCCCGAGTTTCAGACAGCGTTCTTTCAGGTATTCCTGGCTCATCGCCTGGGTTGCCCTGATCTTGAGCTCCTGTGTCCGGTCATCGAGCAGCCACAACGAACAGATTTTGGCGTTCATTACGTTCGCTGTCAGGTTGACAATAAGCTTGAGTATATCCTCGAGATACAGGTCAGATGTTATGGCCTTGCTGATCCGGTTCAATATGTCAAGATAGGCCTTGTAAGAATGCGGCATGAGTGTCTCCCTGCATCACCGTTAAAGGACAGGCAGATAGGTGGTAATTTCGTACTCGTGAACGCGCTTCCTGTATTCATCCCATTCTATGTGCTTTGACAGCAGAAGATTGCTGTATATATGTTCGCCGAGCACTTCCCTCAGAAACGTGCTTGTCTTCCCGATCTCTATCGCCTCTATGAGGCTGCCGGGCAGGCATTCGACTCCAAGATCCTTCATCTCTTCCGGAGTCATATGGTACACATCCCTCTCAAGCGGTTCCGGCAGTTTATAACCTTCATCAATGCCCTTGAGGCCCGCTCCCAGCATGCAGGCAAACGCCAGATAGGGATTGCACGCGGGATCGGGTGAGCGGAACTCAATCCTCGTCGCCTTTTCCTTGCCGGGCTTATACATGGGCACCCTGACAAGTGAGCTGCGGTTGCGCATGGCCCAGCATATGTAGACGGGCGCTTCATATCCGGGCACAAGCCTTTTATATGAGTTTACCCACTGATTGCATATGAGCGTGATTTCTCTGGAATGCTTCAATATGCCGGCCATGTAGGACTTTGCCTCCTTCGATAGATGATATTTATCCTTTGCGTCGAAAAAGGCGTTCCTGCCTTCCTTAAACAATGACTGATGGGTATGCATGCCGGATCCGTTCTGTCCGTATATGGGCTTAGGCATAAACGTCGAATAAAGGCCGTTCTTCTGGGAAATCTCTTTCACAACCATGCGGTAGAGCATGACCGTATCGGCCATGCTCAGGGCCTCGTCATATCTGAGATCGATCTCGTGCTGCGAAGGCGCCACCTCATGATGTGAATACTCGACCTGTATGCCCATCTGCTCCAGCGTCAGGATAATCTCCCTGCGGACCTCATTGCCGGCGTCAAGGGTCGTAATGTCGAAATATCCCCCTTCGTCCAGAATTTCCGTAGACTTTTCATTTTTGAAGATAAAGAATTCCAGCTCCGGGCCGACGTTTAAGCTGTACCCTTTCTTCCTGGCGTTCTCAAGCATCCTGCGCAGTATATATCTCGAATCGCCGAGATACGGCGTTCCGTCGGGATTATGGATGTCGCAGAGCATGCCCGCAACCGCCTTTTCCTTTGCCCTGTACGGGAGGATCATGAACGTGGTCGGGTCGGGCAGGGCTATCATGTCTGACTCGTCTATGCGCGCGAAACCCTTTATCGAGGAGCCGTCAAATCCCATACCCTCATCCAGCGCGCCTTCCAGCTCCTCCCGGGTGATGGCGAACCCCTTCATCTGGCCGGTTATGTCAGCGAACCAGAGGCGAATGAATTTGACGTCGTTCTCCTCGGTCAGTCTCAGGACATCCTGTCGCGTTAAATTTCTGGCTGCCATGAATAGCTCCTTTCGTCTAATATGCTTGCATTTCGAGCCGCAAACGGCGAATCTTATTAAGAATCATTTTAACAGTTATTCGAAAATGTTCAACAGATAATATGTACGGCCGTTCTGTTTCACTTTATCATGCCGGAAACCATCTCCCCGATAGCGAGTGACGCGGTCAATCCGGGCGACTCGATCCCCACTGTGTTAACAAGGCGCGGCAGACCCCGGTCAGATTCTTCGCGTATGATAAAATCCGCGAATTTCGCTTCCTTGCCGTGCAGTTTCGGCCTGATGCCGGCAGTATCAGGCATCAGGTCATCCTCACTCAAAGACGGTAAAAGAGTGCGGACAGACTCAAAAAATTTACCCCTGTCATTTTCCGAGACAGCGTAATCCGTTTCAGACACATATTCCGCATCCGGCCCGAGCCTGAGCCCCTCCCCCATGTCCGGGGTTATGTGTATGCCCAGGCTTATATCCGTCGGCGGGGGGTACACAAGATGGATGATGCGGAATTTGCCCGGTTTACTAATCCGGAAGTACTGCCCCTTGCACATGTGTATGCGGTAGCCCGCGCCTGCCGTGTCGATCCCGGCCATCCCGGCGATCCTGTCGGAAGAGAGTCCGGCGCAGTTTATCACGGCTTCAGACTCAAACGAGTACTTTTCCCCTCCGGGCTCACGCACGCCTATTTCGTACAAACCTCTCTTTTTTCTTATCCCGTCAACTTCTACGGAATAAGCGAACTCCACGCCCTTCGATCTGGATACGGCAAACATGTGCTTCATGAATCCGTGAGTATCGATTATCCCTGTGCCGGGGCAATACAGGGATACGCGCGCCCGGATATCAGGCTCTATTTTTTTAAGCTCGCCGGCCTCCAGATACCGCAGGTCAGTCACACCGCAATCGCGGGCGTTGTCGTAGATGGTCTTTAATTTTTCTTCCTCAAGGTCATTATTGGCAACCAGTATCTTTCCGAGCCGCTTATGGCCTATCCCTGCCTTCGCCGCGAGATCATATAGAAGCTCTTTACCCCTTATGCATGTAGTCGCTTTCAGACTGCCTCGGGGATAGTAGATGCCGCTGTGGATGACCTCGGAATTGCGCGAACTCGTCTCCTCACCGAAAGTCGCGTGTCTCTCGACCACAAGGACGTCCATACCGGAATCTTTAAGCGCATAAGCGCATGCCAGTCCCACGGCGCCTGCCCCTATTATGGTGACATCAACCCGTTCCATCTAAACAGTTTCCTCCCTAAGCCTGCCCTGGAACGTGTCCAGATCATCAAGTCTTCTCTCGACCAGGCTTATAATATCCGCTTTCTCCTTTATCCATCCCGGTCCCGCGAGTAAATGGCCCGGGCAGTCCGCCGTAAAACGGTGCACAACCGTATCCGGCGACAGCCTTTCGATAAATCCGACGCACAGATCCGCGTACGCGTTTTTATCATAAAAATCGAAAGCCCGGCTTCGCCACATCTGCTCAAGCCGGGTGCCTTTTACGGCATGCATGGGGTGGATTTTGACGCCGTCGACGCCGAGTTTACCCAGGGCAGAGGCCGTGTTGAAAATATCGTCCGCTGACTCCCCCGGCAGACCTATGATCACATGCGCGGCGGTCTTGATGCGCGTACGCCTGCGCGTCATCTCGAATGCACGCAGAAAATCAGCATATGTATGATGCCTGTTCATGGCGCGCAGGGTTTCGTCGCGCACGCTCTGCAGGCCATATTCTATCCAGACCTCATAATCCCCGGCATATTCATCGATAAGGTCAAGGACCGAATCGTCCACGCAGTCAGGCCTTGTCCCGATTGCAACGGACACGATGCTGTCAAACATCCTCGCGGCATCGTATCTCTCGCGCAGTACGCCGACAGGCGCGTACGTATTTGTGTACGCCTGAAAATACAGCATGAATATGCGCGCCTTGAACCGCGCTGCCTGCGCGCGCATCCCTTCCTCGATCTGCTCCCTGAGCGGCCTCGGCCCGGCGCCCGAGTTATGGCTGAAGGCCCTGTTGTCGCAGAAAGCGCATCCGTCGACGCTCAAGCTGCCGTCTCTGTTGGGGCACGAAAATCCGGCGTCCACGCTGATACGGGCCACCCTCTGGCCGAACCTCTCCCTGAAATATTCGGAAGCCTTCCTGTATCTCATTTTTTCAGGTATACCATAAGAATGGATACTGCCGCCGGCGTAACCCCCGAGATGCGGCTTGCCTGACCCAGGGAAATCGGGCGGACCCTTTCCAGTTTCTCCTTTATTTCGCTCGAAAGGCCTGTCAGGTTGCGGAAATCCGTTGATCCGGGTATCTTCATCCTTTCCAGATTCTTAAACGCCCTGACTTCTGCCTGCTGTCTTTTTATATACCCCTCGTATTTTATGTCATTTTCAAGGCTTTTGCGTAAGCCGTCTTCAAGACCGCACTTAAACCCAAAAACATTTTCTATGATGTCCAGACTAAACCCGGGGCGTTTAAGCACATCAATCAGCGCGCGGGGCCGTGTGAGAGGGCCAAGGCCGAGGCCTGCCAGCTTTAATGCGGCATCAGGATCCGGGCCCACCCTTGTTTTCCTAAGGCCGTGGACAACCTCTTCCATTTTCCGAATCTTATCGCCCGTCTTCGCGAGATCCCCCTCACTGACAAGGCCTACCTTTCTGCCGACCGGTCTGAGCCGCCTGTCGGCATTGTCTTCCCTCAAGAGCAGACGGTATTCAACGCGCGACGTAAACATCCTGTACGGTTCATCCGTCCCTTTGGTGACAAGGTCATCAATGAGCACGCCGATATAAGATGTTGACCTGTCAATCACCAGCGCGTCCCGGCCTTTTACTCTTAAGGCGGCGTTTATGCCCGCGACAAGCCCCTGCGCGGCGGCTTCCTCATAACCCGTTGTTCCGTTTACCTGTCCCGCGAAATAGAGCCCGTTTATTTCCTTCAACTCAAGCGTAGGATAAAGCTGCGCAGGATCTATCAGGTCATACTCTATGCCGTATCCCGTGCGCGTAAGCTCAACTTTCTCAAGGCCCGGGATCGACCTCAGGAATTCGATCTGAATATCCCAGGGCAGGCTTGTCGCCAAACCGTTAGGGTAATAATCGCGCGTGCTTAGCCCCTCCGGTTCAAGAAAAATCTGGTGCCGTGTCCTCTCGGGGAATTTAACCACTTTGTCCTCTATTGACGGGCAATATCTGACGCCCCTGGCCTTAATGATGCCGGTATACAAAGGCGACCTGTCCAGCCCTGACCGTATTATTTCATGCGTGCGCTCATTCGTATATGTTATGTGGCAAGGCACCTGGGGCCGGTCAATAAGCGGAGTGGAAAACGAAAACGGCACAGGCAGCTTATCCCCGTCCTGCCGCTCGAGACCCGAGAAATCAATTGTCCGGCCGTCAAGCCTGGCGCACGTGCCTGTTTTAAAGCGCATCATCCGGATGCCAAGGCCTGTCAGCGCGGCCGATATCTCAGGCGCCGCCTTTTCGCCTATCCGGCCGCCGGGCATATTCTCTAGCCCGACATGTATTCGGCCGCCCATAAACGTGCCTGATGCCAGTATAACGCATTTTGCCTTTATATCTCCGCTGGCCTGCCCGACAATGCCTATCACGCGATTACGCTCCACAATCAGCCCGACGCATGTATCTTCCAGCACCTCGATCCTGTCCTGGTTTTTCACTACCTCACGCATGTATGTCCTAAACAACGACCTATCCTGCTGGGCGCGGGACGAACGGACCGCCGCACCCTTGGAAGCGTTAAGCTGCCTGAACTGTATACCGGCGAAATCAGCGGCCTTGGCCAGTTCACCGCCGAGGGCATCCACTTCTTTAACAAGCTGGCCCTTACCGATCCCCCCTATGGCCGGGTTGCATGACATCTCACCGATATTGTCGGAGCTGATCGTGACAAGCAGCGTATTAAGGCCCAGACGCGCAGACGCCAGGGCAGCCTCACAGCCCGCGTGCCCTCCCCCTACGACTATGATGTCATGCCCTCTATTCATGGTAGAGCCTATACCTTAAAAACAGGAATATTTCTTCTCTTATGACCGGATTTATTTATAAGGTTTTTTACTTTATTTAATTTGGGCCTGTCCGCATTCCCGGAACGGCCTCTTTTCAGGGCGTTGAGAATACGGTCAAGGTCCTCATACGCGATTCCCATTTCGCCTTCATCCGTTTGCCCGCGCCATAATCCGGCAGACGGCGGTTTCTCTATTATATTCCCCGGGATGTCCAATTCCCGCGCGAGGGCGCGGACTTCGCTCTTCAGCAGCCCGCCGATGGGAAGGATGTCAACGCCGCCGTCGCCGTATTTTGTGAAATATCCGACTTCTATCTCGCTCCTGTTGCCTGTACCTGCCACGATATAATCCAGCTTTTGCGCATAATGATAGAGCGCGCACATGCGCAGCCTCGGTTTAAGGTTTGCAAACGCGATGCTGCCCGCATTTGGAAGTATTGTTTTAAAAGAATCAAACACCCCGCCAAGAGGCACCGTAACGGTCCGTATCCCGAACTTTGCGGCCAGCTGTTTTGCGGATTTTTCGTCATCGGGCATGCTGTGACAGGGCAATATCAGGCCGAGCACTTTTTGGGCTCCGAGGGCCCGCTTAGACAGAACCGCCACTACCGCCGAATCCACTCCGCCGCTCAACCCCAGAACAACGCCCCTTTTACCCGCGCGCGCGACCTCTCTCTTAATCCATGACTGAATCCTTTTCGACAATTTCATGGTTTCCCCTTTCTTGCTTAAGCGCCGTAACCGCCCCCGGGCATCAGTGTTTGGGTCTTATCCTGTGCCCTCCCCACCTGGCATCCATTCCGCTGGGGGCAGACTGCACCCACCCGTTCCCCAGGCCCGATGCGCCCAGGGCTTCAACGCATTTAAGATACTCCTCATCCGTTATCCGTCTTGAGATTTCAGGAAATTCCGCAGCCCTGTAAACAGGGTAATACTGGCTCATCAGACTTACATAGGCGTTTCGCGAAACGTGTTCGGATATGAACGAAAGCGTTTCACAGGTGCCTGAGACGCCCCCCGGCATAACAAGGCATCGTATGATCATACCCCTTACGGCTATGCCGTCCGCGTCCAGCGTTAAATCCCCAACCTGGCCCTGCATCTCGCGGACACAGGCGCGGTTCACGCCGACATAACCGGGCGCGTTAGAATATTTTTCCGCGAGGCCGTCATCGCTGTACCGCATGTCGGGCAGATACACATCAACAATACCGTCCAGCATTTTTATAACTTCCGGGGAATCATAACCTCCGGTGTTATAGACTATCGGGACATCAAGCCCGTCCTCGAGCGCGATAAGTATCGCCTCCGCGATCTGCGGCACATAGTGTGTCGGGGAAACAAGGTTAATATTATGACATCCTATTTCCCTCAGATTCAGCATAATGCCGGCCAGCTGTTCAATCGTAACCGGCCCCTCATCGGATTCCTGGCTGAACGCGTGATTCTGACAGTAGATACAGGACATGTTGCAGTGCGTAAAAAATATAGTCCCTGATCCGCTTACCCCTGACAGCGGCGGCTCTTCACCGTGATGCGGGCCATGGCTGTAAACAGCCGGCTTAATGCCGGCACGGCAATAACATCCATCGTGACTGCTGCGGCTGCCCCCGCATCGGCGCGGGCAGAGGCGGCAGGGCTTCATGAGACCCTTTAGCGACGGTAGTATCTTTTTAAGTTTATTGATCTTAGTATTCATTGTCCGGTGTGTCTTTGTGACGGCTCCGGTGACCGCTTAACGCGCGGAATATTTTCTCGCGAGCGTAAAAATAAAGAGCCCCATCATGAAGGCCCCGAAAAAGGCCTCGCTTGCGGCCAGCATCCGCAGGCCGCTGACAGCCCTCGGCACAAAATCGCCGTATCCCACGGTCGTAAACGTAACAAAGCTAAAATACAGGCAGTCAGATAAATTCGGCAGATACGAAGGGGACGAATCACAGATAACGGCGTCAAATGCACGGTACAGGAACGCGTAAGCGAAAACCATGAAAAGACTTGAAATCACAACCTTATATGGCTTTTCCCCGTATCCCGAAAAAACGTCCATAACGGCGCTGGGCACGCACATGGGGTCCCTTTTCGTGATCAGGAACCTCTTCTCGAGATTCCTTTCCTTGTAAGAGGCCCAGCTCGCATCGTCATACTTGCCCTTTGACATGAAATACTGTTTTAAACCCCTGTACGCGCTGACGGCCGAGTTCATGCCTTTCTCGTTAATCCGACATATCGAAAAAAAACGGTTCTGCCTGCGCATAAAATTGAACCGTGTGAGACTAACGGCGTCCCTGAGATCAGTGCGCCAGAGCCTGACATTGAACATTTTCGCGTTCCAGAGATCAGCCGTTCTCAGATCCGCTTCAATAAGATTGGCCTGCTCCAGGTTCGCGTGCCAGAGCCGGGCGCCCGACATGTTCGCCCGTGTCAGATCGGCCTGTCCGAGGTCTGCCCCTGTCAAATCCGCTCCCGTGAGGTTCACCCCCAAAAACTCAGCGCCCCGGCAATTGGCGTCAAACAGCGTCGCCTCACTCATGTCGGCCCGGCTTAGGTTCGCTCCGCTGAGATCCGACCGGCTCAGGTCGAATCCGCGAAACAGGACCTTGGAAAAATTGCCGCCGCTGAACGACGCCCCTTTGGAGGCTGTATCACGTATCGTGGCAAGATAGGCCGGTTTATCGCGCAGGTGCTCCCAGCAGGCATCCGCGCCAAACAGCTTCTGCTCCCTGCAGTCCGCGGCTACGCACTTCAGATCATCACGCACAACCCCCCCAAACGCTCATAAGCTTTTGAAAATTTCATTTATGCGCTTCATGATAAAATCAAGAAGCGCGGTCTGCACCTCCGGATGGGTATTAATAAACAGCACCCCCATGCCGGGATAGCACTCGGGCTGCAGTTCCCTATCCGCGTGCCACACGACCTTGCCTTTAAAGGCATACCGCTTTTTGTCCTTAAGCTCCATCGTCACGCGTATTATCGTTCCCCGCGGGATAAGATAGTCGGTTTTTATAAAAACTCCCGCAGTACTCAAATTGTGCGCCACACCGTCATGCTTTTCGGCGTTTCCGGAAGAACCAACATAAAAACGTACCGGGTATTCCAGATCCACTCTGGGCGTGAAACGGTTATCCGGAATTTTGCCGCGCCATTCATCCGACTCAAATGCCTGCATCGCATCAGCCTCATGCTCATACATATCAAACATCTTGTTAAGCCTCATAAATTTTAGAATTTTCACGAATTTATCCGGGGGCTGAGCTAATTTTATGGTCCCTCCGTGCTGGTGAATAGTCTTTAAGACCAAAGGGAAGACAGCAAGCCCGTAATAATCGACATCTTTTACTTCTGCTAAATTGCATACTATCTTTACCCTGCCTTCAACGCCGAGGCGCACTATCGACTTGAAGAGCGGATCGGATCCCGCGTCCAAATTTCCGTTCACCGAGATTACCGTCACATCACCTATATTACGAGTTTGTATTTCCATATACCCCTCTGTTTTATTGCGAAACCGGTTTATTTTTTATCACGGAAGAATACGGTCTTTACGCCTTTTCCCACACGCTTCATGTCCTTTGACATGCCCGTCAGCGTCTCTCCGCATCCGGCCAGTATGCCCGTTGACAGGATAAATAGTATAACAGCAAATAAAACCCTCATACTCCCCCCTATTTTTCTGTTTCTGCCGCCTCTAAGCCCTTGCGGCGTATGTAGCGCGCCGGATCCACCGCCCTGCCGCCGCGCCTGATCTCAAAATGGAGATGCGGATCTATTCCAGCATGACCCGCGTTTCCGCTTTTGCCGGCCGCCCCTATAACTTCCCCCTGAAACACCCATTGAGACTTATCGATGCAGAATCTGTCCAAGTGCGCGTAACGCGATTCCGCACCGTCCGGGTGGTATATGATAATAAGCTTGCCGTATCCCCTGACATTTTCCTCGCATACGGCCCACCCGCTCTTCGCGGCTATAACGCTATCCCCTATTTCGCAGGCTATGTCCAGGCCGGAATGCTTTCTGCCGCCTCTACGCTTAGCTCCGAAATAACCTTCGCCATAGTTATCATTGCGTATGGCGACGCCTCCATTTACCGTATGCACAGGTACCGCGAATGATCTTTCTCCTACCGCAAACACAATCATCAGTATGCCGCATGAGACGGATAACGAAACAATCAGCATCCCTGCCCATACAGCTGCCGTTTTCACAGTCCTGCCCGCACGCATCTTATCCCTCGATCTCCCCTACGATTTCCTCCAGCAGGTCCTCGATTGTGACAATGCCCGCGCACACGGCTTTACCGTCGCGGACAATGCCCATTGGCTTTTTCATGTTCCTGAGCGTGGCAAGGACATCATCGACAGGATCGGATACGCCTACAAAAAACGCCGGCTTTAAATATTCCCGCAGCATGGGCCGCTCACTATCCGAAAAAAGCACATCGTATATATTGACCGTGCCTACAATATTCGATGGCTCATTCTCGTAAACCGGAAAGCGCGAAAAACGCGTCCTGACCGCTGTCTTCTTGAGATTTTCTACCGTATCGTTCACATTCATGGCGGCGGCGTTTCTAATCGGCACCATCACGGATCCGATCGAAACCCTGCCAAGCCTGAAAATTCTTTGTATAAGATCCCTCCCGTCAGGTGTGTCAAAGCCCTCAGGCTGTCTCATGCTGAGCATGATTTCAATATCCTTCCTGTTCAGAAAAGGCCTGTGATCAATCTTTGCCGATGCCCCCCTGAAAGGCGCCAGCACAAGATTCGTTATTCCGGTGACCACGTAGATAAGGGGATATAGCACCCTTAGAGAAAACATCAATGGCGTAATAATAATGCGGGAAATACCGTTCGCGGACTGCCGAAACACCGTCTTGGGCACCAGCTCTCCGAATATCAGCGTGAGCGGCGTCATCACTATGGTTGATACCAAAGCCGCCTTTTCCCCGAACCACGCGTAGAATAGCTGGGTCGCGAAGACCGATCCCACAATTACCGACAGATTTGTCCCGACAAGAGTCGTGCCGAGAAAAAAACCGCTTTTTTTCACGAAATTGCTGATCATAACGGCCCTGGGGTCGCCGACTTCCACCAGATGCCGGAGTCTTATTTTATTCATAGAGGTCAGCGCCGCCTCCGAGCCCGCGAAAAAAGCGTTCATCAGGACGCACAGGGTTATGATAAGCACATATTCGGTAATCATCTGTCAAATCCTTGAAATCAGCACTTCTTTGACGCGCTGGTTCTCGACTTTCACGACCTTGTATCTGTACCCGCCGGATACAAACTCCTCATTCTCGGACGGTATCTTCTGCATTACAAGCGACACAAAACCTCCCACAGTATCCACTTCCTCAGTTTCGATGCCAAGTCCGAGTTTCTCATTCGCGTCGTTTATGTGCAGGAGTCCGGACACACTATACGCCCCTTTGCCGAGCCTGGTTATCGGCGGCTCATCTTTATCATATTCATCGGTAATCTCGCCTACAATCTCCTCAAGTATGTCTTCCATGGTTACGATGCCTGTCGTGGTGCCGTATTCGTCTTTCACGACCGCCATTTGAATGGCCTTTTTCTGCAGGTCGGCAAGAAGCAGGTTAATCTTTTTCGATTCCGGAATTATATAGGCGCCCTTCATGAGACCCCTCACAGGCGCGCCGCCCGCCAGCAGCAAATCCTTGGCGTACACAACCCCCAGCACGTTATCCAGGCTTCGGTCGTAAACCGGAAGGCGCGAATGTTTCGCATCCCTCGCATATGCAGCCGCCCTGTCCGGGGCCATTGCTATATCAATCGCCCTCACCTCAAACTTGGGCGTCATAATATCTTTGACCGTAAGTCCCCTGAAATCAAAAGCCCCGTATATCATCTTCTTCTCCTCTTCCTCAACAACACCTTCCCGGTGTCCGATCTTGACAAGGCTTTTCAGCTCCTCCTCGGTAATTTCCGAGGAGTCTTTCGGCACGATGTAACCCAGGGCGTTTATCATGCTGTCCGTTACCGCCAGAAGCAGTTTTCTGAGGGGGGCCAATAAGACTATCGCCCCGCCGAGAGGCCTGACCGCAAAGCTGGCAAATCCCTCGGAATACATGTAAGCGCACGTCTTTGGTATGATTTCACCTAAGAGGAGGAGTACTATCAGCATAAAGCCTATAGCGATACCCACACCTTTAGCGCCGAAATGCGAAACCGCCGCCACCGTAACACAGGCGCTTGCCGCCGTATTCACGAGCGTATTGCCCGCCAGTATGGTAAAAAACAGGCTGCGGGGCTTTGAAAGGAGTTTTATTATCCTCTCTGTCCGGACAGGCCTTTCAGACTCCATCTTTTTTAGCTGAAGCCTGTTTAACGACAGGAGAGATGTCTCTGATCCCGAAAAGAACGCGGACATCCCAAGAAGAATTAAAAAAAATATTATAGCCACTTTTTGTGTTTAAAATATCCGAGCATGCCGAACGCGATTAATATCATGGACCCTATTGTGACAAAATAACCGTATTCCCACTGCAGTTCAGGCATCATCCGGAAGTTCATGCCGTAAATACCGGTAATAAGCGTTAGCGGCATCATGATGGTTGCGATAACCGTCAAGACTTTCATAATCTCATTGAGCCGGGTCGATGCGACAGATGTGTAGCCGTCAAGCAGGCTGGTGAGGGCGTCCCTGTATGAATCCAGGGTGTCGCTTATCCTGGCCAGGATATCGTTCGTGTCGCGGAAATAAACACACAGGTCCCGTGAAAACACGTTGGGATAATCGCCTCTTGCGATGTGGTTTATTATCTCCCTCTGCGGCCCGATAAACCTCCTCAGCGTCAGGACAATCTCGGTCAGAGAAAGTATCTTCGTGATACTCTCCGAGGTATGCGATTTGAACATGAGCCTTTCCATGTCCTCGATATCGGTATCAAGCTTGTCCAGGATGGGGGTATAATTATCCACCATCGCGTCCGTGATATTGTAGAAAAGCTGCGCTGGCCCCTTCGATACAAACTGCGGATTCTTTACGTATCTTTCGCGCGCGGTGGTTATGCTCCTTACGGGCCGCACATGAACGGTGACAATAAATTTCCTGCTTAAAAAAACATCCAGTTCCCTGGACGACGCCTTGTCCTTATGGGGCGCGAGTGTCGCGGCGTGCAGCACTATAAAGAGATAGTCCTCGTACCGGTCGATTTTTGGGCGCTGGATATCCGCCATACAGTCTTCGATCGCCAGCGGGTGAAAATGGAATAAACTTTCAAGAAATCGCATGTCATCCTGGGTAGGGCCTTCGATGTCGATCCAGACCGCGGTATCCGCTTCTTCGAGACGCCCCTTCATGACCGACACATCTGTCACCACTTCGCAGCCGCCCGTCCCTAAAATAATCATTTCCATCATATGCCACCTCTTGGAACTTTAAGCGCGTCACGCACTGCCTGACTTATCCTCTTGCCGTCTGCCCGGCCTCCGGCATTCTCCATCACTTTCTTTATGACTGCTCCCATCTCTTTGGCTGTAGCGCCGGCCATCTCGTCCAGCACACGCCTTAATATGGAATTCAGCTCATTGTCATCCATCTGATCAGGCACATAAAGCTTGAGCACGCGCAATTCCCCTTTTTCTTTTTCCGCGAGATCGACCCTTCCGCCCTTTTCGAATTGCTCAATCGAGTCCAGGTGCTGTTTGATATGCTTATTTACAAGCCGGAGCACCCCGGCCTCATCGAGCGATAGTATATTTTTCGCGATCTTTTCCCTGCCGATATCCGCCTTAAGCATCCTTAGCACGGAAATCTTAACCGCATCCTTTTCTTTCATGGCCAGCATCAGACGCTCATTCAGATTTTCTTCGGTCATAAATCATCCCTTTCCCGCAAACATCCTAATAACGCGCAGACGCCTGTACCACGGCAAATAGTCGATTATCAGCCTGCCTTCCAGATGATCGATTTCATGCTGGATGGCCTTGGCCTTGATCCCTGTAAACGTTTTTTCCACGGAGACGCCCGCATCATCCGTGTACCTTACCGTAACTTTAGCGGCCCGTTTAACACGGACAAGTGTATCAGGAACGCTCAGGCACCCTTCATCCATTACGTCCGCGCCTTCCTTTTTTAGAATCACGGGATTTATCATGCGTATAGGGCCGTCACCCGTATCGATGACAGCCACTTTTATATCGAGCCCCACCTGCGGCGCCGCCAGGCCGATACCCCGGTTACTCCGCATGGTGCGCTCCATTTCGGCGCATATATCGCGTATCCTGTCGTCCACGCTCTTCACACGCCTTGTGCCCGCACGCAGCACCTGCGCGGGCATCACGCTAAGCGGCCTCTCACCATTACACTTACCGGATTTCATTGCCCTTCCTTAACGTTTGATGATCCTGTTTTTGCTGTCAAGGCTTACGATCTTGATCTTTGCATTAGGCACTTCCTTGCCGTCCACGATGGCCTGGGAGAGTATTACCAGGGGATCCCCCACCTCGCCCAATCGGGCGGCAGGCCCGTAAAGCGCGATAGCGCCCGATCCTTCGCGCTCCTCTATGGCATATGTTTCGAACCTGGCGCCGTTATTCATGTTAAGCACCTGAACGATCTCATTCGGGTATACGTTACAGGCCTCAAGAAGGTTTTTGTCGATGCCTATACTGCCCGAACAGCTCAGGCTCTTTTTCGTTACAATGGCGTTCTCTATCTTTGATTTGCATATGATCCTAAACATGTTGCGGTTCCTCCTGACTGATTCTACAGGTGCTTATCACGGGCAAAACTTGCGATTGACCTATCGTACGATGATTCCGCGTTTTTTGAAAAAAAACACGCGGGCAGCTCATTTGCTGACAGGTGATACGAAACACATTCACAACATATCCCTTTTCTGGGGCAGGGATTATACGTACAATTGCATCTTTCCATGTTCCGGACTTTGTTTTTGCAGTCCATCGCCACCTCTGATAACACTTACGGCTTTAATCCCGGCAAACCCAGCCTATTCTATTTTCGTAAGATTAATCCCGTCAAAATAAAGACGCTTGGTCTTGGACAGGTAACCGGCGTCTACAGGGACAGAGGCGTACCGCGCCCGGTATGTCCATACCTCACGCAGATCACCGTCTTTATCCGAACCCTCCGTATCGACATTATCCGGGTCTCCCCATATGCTCCTTACCTGGTCCTTGGTCATACCGATCTTTACGGATTCCGTACCCAGTGGTTTATTGATGACTGTTTCGGGATTGGGGAGAACAATAGCCGAGCATCCCGCTGCGAAAACAAACAAAAGCATTACTGCGATAAGCTTCAATGTCGAACCTCCTCGCTTCAACCGCACGTCTCCGCACGGCCGCAGTGCGCATTACACATTCGCCCCGGCCATGCCTGATTTCCTGTATATAAGATCGCAGAGGAAACGTAAAAAAGTATTTTTATTATCCTCTTCGACGTTAACAAATTCTATCCCTGTATCGTACGCAAAGCCGCCGCTTACGGTCATCTTTTTCTGCCAGATAATCTTGCCCTGCACATGGACCGGATTGTCAGCGCCGGGCAGGACCAAAGTCAATTCGAGCCTGTCGCTTTCCGGCACATTTTCGTCAAATACAAATCGAAGACCGACAGGAGATATGTTCTTCACTGAAGTGGTGGCAACTTTATTGTCACGCGTAATTATGCGCAGCCCGAGAGGCGCTTTAAGCCTCAAATACCGCCTTCGCTCATGATACATGCCTGTCATTACTAAAACCTGCCGTTGTCTTTGCGCTTATATCGTTATAAAGGTAAAGATTATAGCATATAGCTGATAGGCCGTCAAGGTCAGGGCTTATTCCATAGCCCTTTCCTGCCGGAACGTGCCGCCCGTTGAAGATCAAGAAAAAGATCCGCATGCTTCACATTGGGTGGGAATGTATACACCTCCGCATAACCCTCTCTTACAAGTTCGGCGTTAACAAACACATCCCCTGCATATACGTAAGCAAGAAGCCGCCCGTACCTGTCACGGGGCTCTATGTCAAACTCAAGCCTGACCCATTTGCCACCCACAAGCCGCTGATTGAAATCCGCGGCTTCATGCCCCAGACGCTCGACCCCTTTGGTCGGATGATGGATCTCAGGGGTATTGATGCCGATATATCGCACGCGCTCGCCGGTATTCAGCAGTATCGTATCACCGTCAATTACCCTTTTCACATAATACAGGCGCGCCTTGCCAGAGCCTGTATCTGACCCGCATTTATACAGGGTGACGGCCGCAATCAAAACAAGCGCGACAGCCGCGGACAATCTCATCCGTTTTGCCGTATACCGATTGCGCATGCATAACCTCCTAACAAGCGTGGGCTTCAGAAACCGGTGCGCCTGCAAAATACAGGAGCATCAACGCAGAAAGATTGAGAAGGATGATACCGGCGACAGCTCCGTAAAGCCCGAAAACAGGTATAACATAGATGCACATGACAAACGCGCCCAGCCCTGCGCCGATAAGGTCTACGGCATAGCACATGCCTGCCGTCAACCCGACATCACCGCCTCCCTGAAGGCACACCCTCCCCGCAACCGGAAATTGAATGCCGCCCGCGAAACCGGCGATGAAAGGCATGCATGAGAATATTATGCCGCCTGCCTCGGACCGGACGACTTCGGGCGGCATCCGGGACATGGCGCCAAGCGCGGCTGCCAGCAAAAAAGGATATAAAAGGATTGCCGCTTGAACATGCCTGAAAACCAGAAAAGGCTCTTTAATTTTATTTAGATTTTTGAGAATAAGCCAGGTCCCTGCCGCCAGGCCTATCATAAACGACGCGATAATGAGCGTTATCCTGAGGTACAAATAACCGAATAAAACCTGAAACCCTACGATGGTCAGCATCTGAAACGTAATCTCGCTGCACCCGGTCGCGCCCACGGCAAAAAGCGTCGCATAGCGCCTGTACCGCATACATCGCCTTGCCGCGA
>JBDRBZ010000232.1:0-2331 GCA_043822175.1 Candidatus Omnitrophota bacterium | reverse complement strand
GGGTTATACAATATAGAAGGCCTCAAAGTCATGGACAAAAGGGATGTCAAGACCCCTTTCGGGGATCCTTCTGATAGTCTTACAATAGGCAGGCTCGAGGGCAGGGAGCTTGTTTTTCTGCCCAGGCACGGGGAGGCCCATACGATACTCCCTAGTGAAATAAATTATCGCGCCAACATCCACGCTTTAAAGCAGCTCGATGTTGACAGGATTATATCCCTTTCAGCCTGCGGCAGCTTTAAGAAAGAGCTTAAACCACGCGACATTGTGATAGTCAGCCAGTTTTATGACCGCACTAATCAGGCGAGAAAAATGACGTTCTTCGGCGAGGGCATCGTGGCGCACGTGGCATTCGGCGAGCCCGTATGCGATGAATTAAACGGGATTCTCTTCAATACGGCCAAAGACGCCGGGTTGCCGGCGCACGACGGGGGCACGTATGTCAACATGGAAGGCCCCGCGTTTTCCACAAAGGCAGAATCCTTTTTGTACAAGGGCCTCGGCATGGATGTGATAGGCATGACAAACCTGGCAGAGGCGCGCCTGGCCCGGGAAGCCGAAATATGCTATTCTACCGTGGCGTTTATAACCGATTATGACTCATGGCATGAGGAAGAAGGCATTGTCACCGTCGAGATGATAGTCGAAAATCTTACAAAGAATACCGAAAACGCCAAGCTCCTTCTTAAACGCGCGGTGCCGTTAATCCCTGAGGAGAGAAAGTGTTATTGCAGCCACGCGCTGAAAAACGCGATTTTTACGCGCCCGGAATTCGTGCCTGCAGGCACGAAAAAGAAACTGGAACTTATCATCGGCAAGTACATGAAGTAAACCGCTTTTATCGCGGGGACGTGACCATGGATTACAAAAATACGCTCAATCTGCCCAAGACAAAATTCTCCATGAAGGCTGACCTTGCCTCCAGGGAACCGGTCATGCTGAAAGCCTGGGAGAAGGCGGATTTGTATGCCGGGATTCGCCGGCGCCGCGCGGGAAAGAAGCGGTTTATCCTGCACGACGGCCCGCCTTACGCGAACGGCCGCATACACATGGGGCATGTGCTGAATAAAATCCTCAAGGATATTGTGGTCAAGTATGTGACGCTGCGCGGATACGACTCCCCGTTTGTGCCAGGATGGGACTGCCACGGGCTCCCCGTCGAGCATCAGCTGTTCAAGGAGCTGGACCTGAAAAAAGGCGGGATCGATCAGGTCGCGTTCCGTAAGAAGGCGCGTGAGTACGCGATGAAATATGTCGCGATACAGAGGGACGAATTTAAGCGCCTTGGCATATTCGGCGATTGGGAAAAGCCGTATTTGACGCTTGATGCCGGATATGAAGCCGGCATTTTAAGGGCTTTCGCAGACCTTGCGCGGAAGGGCTATATTTACAAAGACAAAAAGCCGGTAAACTGGTGCACTGTCTGCGAGACGGCGCTCGCCGAGGCCGAGGTGGAGTACGAGAATCACCGGAGCCCGTCGGTTTATGTTAAATTTGCCGGGTCTCCGGGAAATGAGCCGGACACGTATTTTATCATATGGACCACAACGCCCTGGACGCTCCTGGCCAATGTCGCCATAGCCGTGCATCCGGACCTTGAGTATGCGGTCGTCCAAACCGGCAGTGAGAAATGGATTATGGCGTCCGGGCTTGTTGACAGCGTGATGAAGAAGGCGGGCAGGGAGGGTTATTCCATACTGTCGAAGATGAAGGGAAGAGACCTCGAGAACAGCACTGCCGCGCACCCGTTTATCGACAGGAAAAGCCGGGTAGTACTGGCTGATTATGTTTCTTCGGAAGAAGGTACAGGGTGTGTTCATACGGCGCCGGGGCACGGCATGGATGACTACATGACCGGCCGGAAATACGGGCTGGATATTATCATGCCGGTGAACGGGAAAGGCGTTTTCGATTCCACATGCGGGGAATTCAGCGGCATGGACGTGCGCGAGGCCAACGGGAAGATCATCGACAGGATGAAGAAGGATTCGAGCCTTGTCTATAGCGAGCATATAACACATTCTTACCCGCATTGCTGGCGGTGCAAAAAGCCGATTATATTCAGGGCCACCGAGCAGTGGTTCATGAATGTCGATCATGACGGGCTGAGGCAAAAACTGCTCGGCGTGATCGAGAAAGATGTCAGGTGGCATCCGCAATCGGGTATGGCAAGGATACGCGCCATGGTTTCGAACAGGCCCGACTGGTGCCTTTCCAGGCAGAGATACTGGGGCGTGCCTATTCCCGCTTTCAGCTGCGTCAGGTGCGGGTCGCAGATCATCGACGCGGATTTGATACAGAAATTGGCCGATCTGGTGGAGCGCGAAGGGG
>JBDRBZ010000231.1:0-3641 GCA_043822175.1 Candidatus Omnitrophota bacterium | reverse complement strand
TGTTTTGATGTTCTATATCATATACTGGATAACGAGAAATGGGAGCATTCCATCACTAACCTCGCGCGACTTTCTCGCAGGCATATCATATTACACGAACGATTTTTGAGAAATAAGCCTTTTTTTAGTTCGCCGCATATCAGGGTGCGACCTCGGCATATAACCATTAACCTGTTAAAAAAGAATGGTTTTAAAGAAATAATGAGCATCCCCACCCATTTTATGGCATGCCGCATTACAACTTACAAAATATCCCGCTATTTCCCTTTTCCATTTTATGCTTTTGACAGATTCATATTAAGACTTATAGATTCCAACGCATTATCATTTTTAGGGTCTCATTTCATAAAAGTATTTGAGAGAACGGCGTAATGACGACCGTGTTACATCGCGCAACGCTTGCGTTCATTTCGCACCCGTCTAAAGCGAATAAATAGGAAAGAATAGGGAAAATACGAAAAGAAATAGAATGCTTAGTCCCTTGACAATAAATGACTTGCATCATAACATATTGATATGCCGAGAGTTAGGAAAAACACGCTTAATGGAATCCCTGCTTCTCCGCCATGGATTGAGTTTATAAAAATGGCATTGAAGCGAGCGAAAAATTTGTGCAAGGGATTTTTCCCATTTCTTAAAATCAGAGATATCGGAGATATGGGGAAACTTATTATAAAGGTCTATTCGTAAAGATAAATTTATAATTTTAGCAGTTATCATTTCTCTCATATTTGTTGTTTACGCCAATTGCAGACGTCCTATTTGGGGGCACCCTACCATTTAAGAACAACGATGAAATGATCTTTTCTGTGCTTATGGACATAGAAGTAGTATAATCGCAGCAATGCAATTGTCTGCATGTTATAATATTGGTTAAAAAGTAGGGTGCCCCCAAATAGGACGTCTGCAAATATAAAATTTATGGTACAATAGGCGCCATGGTAGAGGGGATTATGGATTTATCGATTCTGGCGAAGGGGGTGGTCATAGGGTTCGTGCTGTCGGCGCCGGTCGGGCCGATAGGGATCCTGTGCATCAACCGCACGCTCGCAAACGGGCGGTTGTCCGGATTTGTGTCGGGGCTGGGGGCCGTGACCGCCGACGGCTTATACTGCGTAGTCGCGGCCTACGGGATAACGCTCGCGTCTGATTTCCTGCACGCCCATCAGCACTGGTTCCGCCTTGCCGGAGGCATTTTCCTGTTGTATCTGGGGGCCAAAATTGTCCTGACTAAACCGGCGGCCAGGTTTTATTTAAAGAACAGGAGGAACCTTGCCGCGGATTATGTTACGGCTTTTTTAGTCACTTTCACAAACCCGCTCATGATTGTCTCCTTCGCGGCTGTTTTCGCCGCCCTGGGATTGGCCGGCTCACGCAGGGACTATGTCGAGGCTTCGATGCTTGTGACCGGAGTCGTGGCCGGCGCCGCTTTGTGCTGGCTTGCGCTGTGCAGCTGGGTGGGTGTTTTCAGGAATAGACTCAAGGCAAACATGCTGCAGGTAATGCGAAAGACATTCGGGTTCATTATTCTGGCTCTCGGGGTGGGGATGTTTTTGTGATTTATGGGTAAACCGCCGCGTGACAGATTCAGGGCATATATCGACGAGGCATGCCGCCTCCAGGAAGAGGAAGTGGGTATGCTGCGGGCGCGGATGACCTTTGTCGGCATACTCGGCATAGCAATAATCATTTTTGATCTGGTGAGCTATGCCCTGATACACGGGCGCATGTATGATACGGACAGCCTTATCGGTGTGGCCGCAGGGCTGGCTATATGCGCGGGTTTTATCGTAACCGTCAGGAAGCTTTCCGGCGCGAAGGCGCTTAAATTGAGCGCTTTCTGTTTTATCTGCGTATGGCTGGGCCTCATTGCCTGGGGCGATATAGCCGATGCCACCCCGTATCCCGGCTTTGTGATCAGCTATGTCATGACCCTTTTTACGGCATCACTTATCATACCGTGGTTTCCGTATGAGATAATACCGATATTGTTTGTAATTGCGGGAGTGTACACTTTCCACTTCTATTTTACCGGCAATGAAGATGGATATCTTTCGGGATTATACCTGATTCTTATGTCTTTTATGATATGTTTCCTGACGCGGAGATATGAGATGCATGAGGCCCTCAAGAAATTCAGGCTCGGCCAGGAACTGAAGGCCAAGAACAAGCAGATGCAGGCAGAACTCGAACTGGCCACACGTGTTCACAGCAGGCTTATCCCGCATTCCGTAAGCACTAATCTGGCTGATATCGCCGTCACTTATGTGCCCATGTACTACATGGGGGGCGATTACGCGAAGTTTCAGTTCGAAGGCAGGGACAGGCTGGTTTTTATCATCTGTGATGTAACCGGACACGGCGTATCCGCGGCATTGCTGGTGAACGCGTTCAACTCTGAATTCGAGCGCCTGGTGAGAGCCGGGAAACAGCCGGGCGAGCTTTTAAAGGAGATGAACCGGTTTGTCAGCAGGGATTTCGCCGATACCAACATGTACCTGACAGCGTTTTGCGGCCTCCTGGAATACGGCCAATTCTCCAGGAAGCTGATTTACTCGAACTACGGCCACCCGCCTCAGTACATATACAGATCCTCAAGCAGGCGCATTGAAAAAATATCGGCGCAGACCAGTTTTCTGGGGCTCATGTCAGAGGATGAGAATATCTATCAGAACGAGGTGCCATTCAATAAGGAAGACAGCATAGTGCTGTTTACCGACGGCGTAATAGAGGCGAGGAATGCCCGGAATGAGGAATTCGGGAGCGGGCGGCTGGAAGACTTTATCGGGTGCAACAATGGCCTGAAAGCGGAAGAATTCAACCGTGAACTGTTGGGCAAGCTTTATGCTTTCAGCGGCAATAAGCTGAATGACGACGTATTTATCCTCAGTATAAAAACAAAATAGATATATTGACCAGATTAGCGTAATGTAATAGCATAGAGACATGGGTCTCCAAAAGCCCGGAATAATGTTTATCCCTTTTTTATTCATGTCCGCAATAGCTTTTTCACAGATACCCGGTGATCAGATCGACCGCGCCACGCGCGATGTTGCCCGTCCGGTCCGTGAAGAGGTTGAGGATGAGCTCTGGCTGACGACTCCGAAAAGTCCACCGCATATAGAGGAGGAGTTTGATTATGAAGAAAACACTGGGGAAGAGGCAACTTATGCCGAAGGTGAGAGGCATAGAGATAATTAATAAAAAAATAACAATCCTGACGGCAATACTTCTTTTATCCGCGGCCGTTTGCTCTTACGCTCAGGTGCCGGGGGACCAGGTCGACAGGGCAACGCGGGATGTGGACAGGCAGGTGCGTGAGAAAGTCGAAGACGAGCTTACCAAGCCGCCCCAACAGGCGCCCGTGATAAAAGAGGAAAAAGAAAAGATTAAGCCTGAAGGCCCAAAAGTTTTTGTGAAGGATATCCGGTTCGAGGGGCTTGAGAGCCTGTCTGAGGAAGACCTTGTTACCATTGCCTCAAAGTATGAGGGCAGGGACGTCTATTTCAGCGAGCTTGAGGACATGGCGCGCGAAATACAGGCCGAATACCTGCGCCGCGGTATTGTTGCCAGCGCCATGGTGCCGCCGCAGGAAGTAAAGGACGGCATCGTGGCTGTACAGGTGGTTGAGTCGCGGATGG
>JBDRBZ010000230.1:0-15545 GCA_043822175.1 Candidatus Omnitrophota bacterium | reverse complement strand
GCCGTCAGTGCCGCTGGATATGTGAAACTCGATCAATTCCTTATACGTATTCTGGTCAAACTTCCCGTTCTTAAATGGCGTAACTATGGCCACAAACGAGCCGCTAAACATACTGCACCTCCCCTTCATATGAGATCTCGGCGCGACCCTCGAGACAGACATTGGACACCCTGCCGCCCCGCGGCTCAAAGTAGACGTTTAACGTCTCGCCGGAAGATGTGAGCGCCTTAACCGGTGACTTCAGGCCGTGCACAACCGACGAAATTATCGCCGACGCCACAGACCCCGTCCCGCATGCCAGGGTCTCGTCTTCAACGCCCCGCTCATACGTGCGCACCCTGATCGTGTCCGGCCCGGTAATCTTGACGAAATTCGCGTTTGTCCCGTCCGGGGAAAACGCGCTGTGATAACGTATTTTCGAGCCTATGTCCCTGACCGGATATTCTTCGATATTCTCGACAAAAAACACAACGTGCGGCACACCCGTATTCACGTAATGCGCCATGAGCACATGGTTGTCTATGCCGAGATTTTTATCCAGCTTCATATCTTTGGGGTCCGTCATTTTAAGCCTCACCAGGCCGCCATTCATGGCGGCCTCCACGATACCCGCGCCTGTTTCCATCCGTATGTCGCCCTGACACCGGCCCTTAAGACGGGCGTACGCGGCCGCGCACCTGGCGCCGTTGCCGCACATGGTCACTTCTGACCCGTCGGGATTGAAGATCCTCATCCTGAGGTCTCCCCTGGGCGAGTCCTCGAGGACGAGCACCCCGTCGGCGCCTATCGAAACCTTGCGCCTGCACATCTTGAGAGCGAAACCCGCGAAATTTATGCCGGCTGCCCCTAACACCCCGCCGGTGTTATCAAGAATAATAAAATCGTTTCCGCTGGCGACGGCCTTTGTAAATCGAACGCTCGGCATAACGCTTCCTCACATCAGTGTCGCGGTCAGGCGAGTATCTGCCCGGGTATCCGCTCGCCGCGTATCAGATCTCCGTATGACTCCCTCTCCCTGACAACATAAGCCTTGCCCCTGTCCACCATTATTTCACATACCCTCGGACGGGAATTATAGTTGCTCGACATGGTAAAGCCGTAAGCGCCGGCCCCCATCACGGCCAGCAGGTCGCCCTTATCAAGCACAGGCATGCGGCGCGCCTTCGCCAGAAAATCACCGCTCTCGCATATAGGCCCTACCACGTCATACGACTCAAACTCGCGCCTTTTACCCGGCCGCGTTACAGGCAGGATCTCATGATAAGCCTCGTACAGACTGGGCCTGATAAGATCGTTCATGCCTGCATCCACTATGGCGAATTTCTTGCCTGAAGGCGTCTCTTTCACGTATATCACCTGTGTAACGAGTATGCCGCTCGGGCCGGCGATAAACCTGCCCGGCTCAAGGATCAGCCTGAAATTACGGCCCCGTAAAAGCGGAACAATTCTGCCGGCGAACTCAACCGATGTCTGGGGCGACTCCTTACGGTAAACGATCCCGAGCCCCCCGCCTATATTGAAATACCTGAGCTTCAGCCCCATGGCGTCGATGAACGCAAGCGTTTTCTTCACAGCCTTTACAAAAGGCTCTCCCTTAGTGATCTGGGACCCTATGTGCACGTGCACGCCCGAGATATCAATGTTCGGGTACCTTTCGGCTGAGGCAAATATTGACCCGGCGGTCTTAAAATCCAGGCCAAACTTGTTTTCGCTCCTGCCCGTAGTGATGTACCTGTGTGTCATGGCTTCCACGTCGGGATTAAGCCTTAGCGCGGCGTTCACCTTACGCCCGAGCCCTCCGGCGATCCCGTTTATCATCTCAAGCTCGGGCCTTGACTCCACATTGAAAAGAAGTATGCCCCGGGCTATCGCCTCCTTTACCTCATCGGCCCTTTTGCCCACACTCGCATACACGATCCTGCCCGGCGGGCATTTCACCTTAAGCGCCTTAAAAAGCTCGCCGCCGCTCACAATGTCGAGGCCCGCGCCCCTTGACACAAGGCTTGAAAGAAACGCCAGATTGGAATTGGCCTTCATCGAAAAACATATTATGGGATCCACCTTTCTGAACGCGTCCCTGATCTTTTTATAGTGGTCCAGAATGGTGCCGTTGGAGTATAGATAAAAAGGCGTGCCGAACCTGCGGGCTATATCCCCTACCGGAACATTCTCGCAGGACAACTCGCCGCTCACGTACTTAAATCTGTGCATAACTTAATCCCGGAGTTTATTTGTGTTTTCTGATCGATCTTTTTGACCTGACCGAGGAATACGGATCAAGCATTTTCCTGACGACCCCTTTAGTCAGAAATTTCGAGAATCCGGCCAGCTCGTTGTCTTTCATTTCCTTTATCTTCCTGCCTTCCCTGACGGAATATTTGACCAGGCTGCCTATCACGGCGTGCGCGTCCTTGAAAGCGACGCCCTTAGTCACCAGAAAATGGGCCAGGTCTGTCGCGTAAAGGGATTCGTCCGCAAGTTCCTCCATTATCCTTGCCGTGTTGAACTTCACGGATTTTACCACGCTCGCCATGAGCGCGGCGCAGTTGGCGCCTATATCAAAGGAATCAAACAGCGGTTCTTTGTCATGCTGCATGTCCCTGTTGTAGGAAAGGGGCAGTCCTTTCATCATCACCAGGACATTCACAAGGTTGCCGTAAAGCCTGCCCGAATACCCCCTGATAAGTTCGACTACATCCGGATTCTTTTTTTGCGGCATAAGCGAACTGCCTGTGCAGACCGACTCGTCCAGCTCAATGAAATCAAACTCTTTCGTAGACCATATCACAAAGTCTTCCGCCATCCTCGACAGGTGCATCCCGAAAACCGCCAGGGCCGAGACAAGCTCTATCACGAAATCCCTGTCGCTTACGCTGTCGACCGGGTTTAACGGGCTCTTAAGCGCCTTTCCGTAGGGCAGCCCCTTTATGTCGTAGCAGCCTGACGGTATGTTGGTACCGGCAACGGCGCCTGATCCCATGGTCATCTCGATATTTTCGGCAACTGCGTAAAGCCTCAGCGAATCCCTTTTAAACATCTCAGCGTAGGCGCCCAGGTAGCACACAAGGCTCACCGGCTGGGCATGCTGGACATGCGTAAAGCCCGGCACAATCAGGTCTTTGTACTGACGCGCCTTATCCCGGAGCGCCTTTATAAGAACAGATATGAGCTCCAGGGTCCTGAAAACCTTTTCGATACAGTATAGTTTCGTGTCAAACATGACCTGGTCGTTCCTTGACCTCGAGGTATGCAGTTTAAGGGCCAGTTTGCCTATTTTCTTCTCCATCAACTCCTGTATCAGGCTGTGTATGTCTTCGGCAGCAGGGTCAACCTTAAACTTTCCCTTTTTCATATCCGTAAGAATATTTTTCAGCGCCCGCTTCATGACCCCGGCTTCCCTTGCGCTGATAAGCCCGGCTTTCGTAAGCACCTCCACATGGTATATGGAGCCCAGCACGTCAAACACACCAAGCTTATAGTCAAAATGGATTGATTTTGTGAATTCCTCGGCAAGGGGGTCAATCCCCTTGGAAAACCTCCCGCCCCACATCTTTTTAATCATGTTATCCTCTCGATCAGGAATTTTTATGCTTTTTATAAGGCAGCCCGAATATCTCGATAAATCCCTTTGCCGGCGACTGATCAAAGATGTCCCCTTTGCCGTAAGTGGCAAGCTTCTCATGGTACCGCGAATTGGGAGATTTCCTGCCGGCGCATACGGCATGTCCTTTTAAGAGCTTCATCTTTACCGTGCCCGTTACAGCCTCTTGTGTCTTATTGATGAACGCGTCCAGGGAAGCCTTTAACGGCGAGTACCAAAGGCCGTCATAAATGAGCCTGGCGTACCTGAGCGCGACACAATCCTTGAAATATATGCTCTCCCTGTCAAGCGTCAACTGCTCGAGCGCCCTATGAGCCTCAAGCAGTATCACGGCGGCCGGCGCCTCATATACCTCCCGTGATTTAATGCCTACAAGCCTGTCCTCTATCATGTCTGTCCTGCCGATTCCGTGTTTACCACCCAGCTCATTCAGCTTCTTTATCAGGGAAACCGGGTCCATCGACATCCCGTCTATTTTCCTGGGCAGGCCTTTCTCGAAATATATCTCAATATACGCGCCCCTGGCCGGCGTATCATCCATGCCCCGTGTCATCTGATAAACATCCTCGGGCGGCTCGAACCACGGATCCTCCAGCCTGCCGCTCTCTATGCTTATGCCCCACAGGTTGATATCTATGCTGTACGGTTTTTTCTTTGTGGCGTCTATCGGGATATTATGCGCCTTCGCGTATTCTATTTCGGCCTCCCGCGTAGGCAGATCCCATTCCCTTACAGGGGCTATGACCTTGAGGTCGCCGGCAAGCGCCATGGCAGTGACCTCAAACCTTACCTGGTCATTGCCCTTGCCGGTGCAGCCGTGAGCTATATACCCGGCCTTTTCTTTTTTCGCCGTGTTTACAAGGCCTTTGGCTATTATGGGCCTCGAAAGCGCCGTCGCGAGAAAATATTTACCCTCATAGACCGCGTTAGCCTTAAGGGACGGATAGACAAAATCGGTCACAAATTCTTTTTTAAGATCATCGATCACGACCTTTGAGGCGCCCGTCATAAGGGCCCTTTTTCTCACCACGCCGAAATCCTGGCCCTGCCCGACATCGGCAAGGTACGCGACTATCTCATAGCCTTTATTTTTAAGCCATTTTATGGCTACCGATGTGTCCAGTCCGCCGGAATATGCCAATACCAGTTTTTTCATCGGGCTGCTACCTCCTTGTCTTAACCTGCGACATAAGCTTTATCATGACCGCCTTCTGAACATGGAGCCTGTTCTCGGCCTGGTCAAACACTATCGAATTTTTACCGTCAATTACATCGTCCGTTATTTCCTCTCCCCTGTGCGCGGGCAGGCAGTGCATTACAAGCGCCTTCCCGCCGGACTGCCTGACAAGGTCCGCGGTCACCCGGAAACCTTTAAAGGCTTTTATCTTGGCGCTCCTTTCGGATTCCTGCCCCATGCTCACCCACACGTCCGTGTAAATGATGTCAGCGCCTTTCACCGCTTCTACCGGATCATTCCCTATCAAAATCCGGGCGCCGGTCTTTGCCGCGGTCGCAAACGCCGCCTTGAGCACCTTCGCGTCAGGCTCATACCCTTTAGGCGTAGCCACCATCATGTTTACCGAAGTCCGAGCGGCGCAATGGAGAAGCGAATGAAGCACGTTATTTCCGTCGCCTATAAAACACAGGGTCCTGCCCTTCAGGGCGCCCAGCTTCTCCCTCATCGTAAAGATATCGGCCAGGGCCTGGCATGGATGGAACAGGTCGCTTAAACCGTTTATTACGGGCATGGACGCATAACCTGAAAATTCCTCTATGTCTTCGTGCCTGAACGTCCTGAGAACCGCCAGCTGTATATACCTCGAGAGCACCCTTGCCATGTCCTTGATCGGCTCCCTGGCGCCGAGCATTATATCGTCAGGGCCCAGATATATGGGGGTACCCCCGAGCTGGACAGTCCCCACTTCAAAGGACACCCTCGTCCTGGTAGATGGCTTCTGGAAAATCAGCGCCACCACAGCGTCCTTAAGCGCGCCTTTCCGGGAAAAAGGCTTCTTCTTTACCTCTTCAGCCAGCTTAAATATTTCCCCGATATCCTCCACGCTGAGATCGTTCAGGGTTAGCAAATCTTTCTTCATTTTATTTTCTCTCCGATTGTCCCGCCCAGTATCTTCACTGCCGTGTCTATCTGGGCCTTTGTCACGCAAAGCGGGGGTGTTATCCTGAGAATATTCTTCTGGGTACAGTTTATAAGTAGCCCCCTGTCAAGGCATGCCTCATAAACAGTCGTGGCGTCCTCCATATCCAGTTCAAGGCCGACCATGAGCCCGAGCATCTTTATTTTTTTTATGACAGGCTTCTCTTGCCGCAGTTCTTCGAGTTTTTTCCTGAAATACCCGCTCATCCTGAGCGCATTTTTAAGAAGCCCTCCTTTTTCGAGCGCGTCAAATACGCCGAGTGCCGCCGCGCATACGATCGGGCTGCCCCCGAATGTCGAGGCGTGCGTCCCCGGAGTAAGCACGCCGGCATACTTTTCCGCGGCTACCATCGCCCCTATGGGAAGCCCGCCGCCCAGAGATTTCGCGAGGGTCATGACATCCGGCTCTATGCCGTAATTCTGGAAACCGAACATCGTGCCTGTCCTGCCTATGCCGGTCTGGACTTCATCGATAATAAGGAGCATGTCCCTCTCGCTGCAGATATTTCTGACCGCCCGCACATACTCTTTTTCGGCGATATTGATGCCGCCCTCGCCCTGCACGAGCTCGATCATGACCGCGACGGTTTTATCGCCGAGGGCGTTTGTCAGCGCCCCGATATCGTTAAATTTCACGTGTCTGAACCCGTCGGGCAGAGGCTCAAAACCCTTCTTCACCTTGTCCTGGCCCGTCGCGGCTATCGTGGCAAGCGTCCTGCCGTGGAACGATTTTTCCATTGTTATGACTTCATACCTGCCGGGGTTGCCGTACTTACGCGCAAGCTTAATGGCGGCCTCGTTGGCCTCGGCGCCGCTGTTGCCGAAAAACACCTTACCTTTAAAAGAATGCCTGATAATCGTCTCTGCCAGGCTGCCCTGGAGTCCGTTATAGTAATTGTTCGAGACATGCAGTATCCTTTTCATCTGCTCGTTGAGGCGCCTTGTCACATGCGGGTCTCTGTGCCCCAGGCCGCTCACCACCCATCCCGGGAAGAAATCAAGATAAACCTTACCGTTTATGTCCGTAACATGCGCGCCCCTGCCGTCCACGAGGCACAGGTCGGTCCTCGTGTATGTGTTGAGCACAAAGTCTTCATACAGTTTCTTCACTTTTTTCATGGTCATTGTTTTTTTCATCTTCTCTCTCCGGAGCTAATCGACGAGCGTCGCCTTTGTCCGCCTGCCGAGTTTCACTATTTCCGTCCCTATGCCTTTGTCCGTAAATATCTCAAGGAGCATGGCATGAGGCAGCTTGGCCGAGACTATATGCGTCTTCCTGACCTTTCCCTCAAGCGCCATAAGGCAGCCCTTTGCCTTCGGTATCATGCCCCCCGTAATCATCCCGTTATCGATCATGTACCTGACATCGTCGAGGCTCAGCGAATATAGGAGCGTGTTTTTCCCGTCCTGTGACTGCCTCATAATGCCGTCCACATTCGTGAGTATGAGCATCTTCTCAGCCTTTATGGCCGCGGCAATGGCCGCGGCCGCCTCGTCGGCGTTAACGTTATACAGCATCCCGTCCTCACCCATGGCGACAGGGGAGATCACCGGTATTATGTCGGAGTCAAGCAGCCTGTCCAGAACGGTCGTGTCGACTGATTTTATTTTGCCCACGAACCCGACATCCGGCTTGCCGCAGAGCTTTTCGGCTACCAGGAGCTTATTTTCCTTTCCGCTCAGGCCGAATGCCTGGGCGCCGATAGCCCTTATCTCCTCGACAATCTTATGATTGAGTTCAACAAGGGTGCTGTCAACGATGTCCATCGTCTCCTTATCGGTTACACGCAGGCCGTCGACAAATTTGGCCTTAATGCCCGACTTCTTCATCCTCTCGCTGATATAAGGCCCGCCGCCGTGCACAAGCACCGTGTTCATGCCCGCGAAATTCATAAACACGATATCCTCGAGCACGGATTTCCTCACGCTGTCCTCGCCGATCGAGTTGCCGCCGAATTTAATGACCACATTTTTTTTAAAGAATTTCTTGATATAGGGCAGCGCCTCTATCAGGATATCGCCTTTCTTTATCGCCTCTTCCATCTGTGTCTCCTGCGGCTGATTTTTCATGTCGAATAATGGGCGTTAATCTCTATGTATCTCTTGGTCAGATCGCATGTGTACATCATGGCGTCTTTAACGCCCGCGTTCAGGTTTACCGCGATGTTCACATTCTTTCTCTTGTAAATCTTCGACGCCTTTGACCCCTGGGGGTTGGTGAAGCCGCCCTTCCTGAACATGCACACTCCGTCGAGATATATCTCGAGCTTTGTCTGCTTGATGCCCTTCACCATGCTGGCCCCGACGGCGGCCGCCACCCTGCCCCAGTTACCGTCCTGGCCGCATATGCTTGTCTTCACAAGCGGTGAATTGGCTATCGTACGCGCAACAACCTGGGCGTCTTTCTCGGTCTTGGCCCCTTTTACGGTTACGGTCACGAATTTGGTGGCCCCTTCGCCGTCCCGTATAATGTCTTTGGCGAGCTCGAGGCATACCTTCTCAAGCGCCTTTTCAAATAAATCGAAATCTTTTGTTCCTTTTTTTATCATCCTGTTTTCCGCCTGCCCGTTCGCGAGTACCAGCACTGTATCATTGGTACTCATGTCGCCCTCGATGGATATCGCGTTAAAGGTGCTCCCCACAACCCTTTTCAGGGCGCTCTTAAGGGCCGATTTCTCGATAAAGGCGTCTGTCATCACGAAGCACAGCATGGTAGCCATGTTGGGGTGTATCATGCCGGCGCCCTTGCACACGCCTGTCACGGTCACGTCCTTTGCCCCTATCCGGCATACCGCTGTTTCGACCTTCCTTTTCCTGTCGGTAGTGAGAACTGCCTTCGCGAAACTCATAAGACGTTTTTCGGATAACATCTTCACCAGCTTCGGCACGGACGCGACTATCCTGTCTATCGGCATCCTCCTGCCGATTATGCCGGTTGAAGCCACGCATACGTTGAAAAAATCCAGGCCCAGGCCGGCGCTCGCGGCTTCGACCATCTTTTTGGCGTCACTTGTCCCGTACCTGCCCGTACAGCAGTTGGCGTTACCGCTGTTCACTATGACCGCGTGAACAGGCTCCCTTTTCGCAAGGATATCCCGCGTAACCTGAACCGGCGCGGCCTTTATCCTGCCCCTCGTAAACACGCCCGCCGCGCGGCAGGGAGCCGGGGAATATATCAGCCCCAGGTCCTTGTTATACCGTTTGACGCCGCAATGAAGCCCGCTAACGAGAAAACCTTTCGGCAAAAAACTCCTTGCCATTTTTAGCGCCCCCTCCTATATCAGGCCCTCTTTTTCGTCGAAACCGCACATGATATTCATGTTCTGCACGGCCTGCCCGGCCGCGCCCTTCAAAAGGTTATCAATACAGGCGACAACGATAAGCAGGCCGCCTTTTGCGCATAAGCCTATGTCGCAGAAATTCGTGTTAACCACATCCTTTATTTCCGGAAGCCTGCCGGGCTCATAAAGCCTCACAAACGGCTCGTCACCATAAAATTCCCTGTACTTCGCGAATATATCTTTTTCACCGACGCCTTTTGCCAGCGGGATATACACGGTGGAAAGAATACCCCTGCGCATGGGAATAAGATGGGGCACAAAATTAAGCGCTACATCCCTGCCTGATACCGCTTTGAGCACGTCCGCCATCTCGGGCATGTGCTGGTGCTCGTTTATCTTGTAGGCCTTAAGGTTTTCGGCCACTTCCCCGAATAAAAGACCGATACTCGCTTTCCTGCCGGCGCCGGTCACCCCGCTTTTGGAATCGGCGATTATCTCGCCGGCCGCCATCCCGCTTATTACGGCGGGCGCGGCGGCCAGTATCACGCTGGTCGGATAGCATCCCGGATTAGCTATAAGGCAGGCGTCCTTTATCTTTGCCCTGAAAAATTCCGGCAGTCCGTACACTGCCCTCGAAAGATTTTGCGCGTCAGACTGCCGCGCCCCGTACCAACTGGCGTACGTTTCCGGGTCGAGCCTGTAATCAGCGCTCAAGTCTATGACCTTTCGGCCTGCGTCGAGAAATTTCGGCGCGTACTGCATGGACACCCTGTGGGGAAGCGCGAGAAAAATAACCTCGGCCAAAGCGGCGACTTCATTTACGTCCAGTTCCTTGCATATTATGTCCACCACGCCCCGGAACCTCGGATACATATTGGAAAATTTATCCGCCTTATCCACTATGGCGGTAAGAGAGGTGATCTCGACGTTGCCGTGCCCGGCGAGCAGGTCCGTAATCTCCTCACCCGTGTAACCCGTGGCGCCCACGACGGCCACTTTAGTCTTCATTCAGGGTCCTCCTTTCACGCGCTGATACCAAGCCCTACCGCGCGGGATACATAACCCGTCGGTAAGCTTACAGTATAAACAAAAACGCGCCGCATGTCAATATGATTCACCGTCGGAATAGGTTTATTATCATTCTGGATTCATTAAGCGGGTGAAGCCGGTGCTTTTATGAAGTGCGGCTTAACGTTTCGAGTACTGGAATCTTCTTCTTGCCCGTTTCCTGCCGTACTTCTTTCTTTCCTTTTCGCGCGGGTCGCGGGTAAGGAAACCGGCCTTTTTGACAACGGGTTTAAGAGTTTCGTCTATCTTGAGAATTGCCCGCGCGATGCCGTGCCTCGTAGCCTCCGCCTGTCCGGTAGCGCCGCCGCCTCTCACATTCACGCGCACATCGTATTTACCCTCAAGTTTCATGAATTTCAGGGGCTGCTGTATGACAATGCGGTGGTTTTCGCGCGGAAAATAATTCTCAAAAACACGTTTATTTACGATGATCCTGCCTGTACCCGGGCTTACCAGGGTCACGCGCGCGGATGACCTTTTGCGCCGCCCCGTAGCCGTATACAAATTTTTCTTTTCCTTAGATTTTTTTACGGCCTCCTTCGCGGGCGCGGGCTCCTGTATAGCGGCTGTCTCTGCCGCTGTCTCTGCCGGCGCTTCCGATACAACGCTCTTTTCTGCCGTCTCCGGGACCGCAGCGGTTTCGGGCTGGGTTGTTTCAGCTTTCTCTTCAGCCGCTTCGTTGGATTTGAGATTGTCGTCTGACATGTTGTGCGGTGGTCCTTTCTGCCTATTTCTGCTTCTTTGCCTCTTTTGCCTCTTTTACCTCTTTTACCTCTTTTACCGCTTTTGCCGCTTTACCGGCGTTTAACTGCGCCGCCTGTCTATGCTTATCGCCGGCGTATATCTTAAGCCGTCCTATCATACTTTTACCGAGTTTATTTTTCGGGAGCATGCCCTTTACCGCATGCATAAGCACCTGAGTGGGCCGCCTTACCAAAAGGTGCTCAAGCGGCTCCTCTGTAAGGCCTCCGGGGTATCCCGAGTACCTCTTATACTTTTTCTCGGACATCTTCTTGCCTGTAACCGAAATCTTTTCGGCATTTATAACTACAACACCGTCACCGCAGTCCACATGGGGTGTAATGTCGGCCTTACCTTTCCCCTTAAGCAGGGAGGCTATTTCTGTGGCCAGGCGCCCCAATATGCGGTCGTTTGCATCGATCAGATGCCATTTGCGGTTTACACCTTTATTATTTACCATCATTGTCTTCATTTATATGCTCCCACATCCCAATATCTGATAATACGGAATGCTAAATTTATCACATATGACCGTGCCTGTCAAGGGTAAAGTTAATTTGGGCTTTGGGCTGTGGGCTTTGGGTTGCCATACTTAACCCGCATGAGGCAGAGGCCTCTGGCAGGGGCGGTAGGGCCGGCCTTTGAACGGTCCCTGGCAGAGATTATGCCTCCCATTATGGCAGGCGACATCCTGCCCCGCCCTATCTCTATTAGCGTGCCCGCTATAGCGCGGACCATGTTATAAAGAAAGCCGTCAGCCTCAATATCAATATATATGAGCCGGCCCCTCTTTCTCACGGAAACATTCTTAACCGTGCGGGTGGAGGTCCTGGCGGAACCGTGAGCGCTCATGAAAGAGGCAAAGTCATGCCTGCCCAGAAGTTTTTGCGCGGCTTTTAGCATCTGCCCGATATCCAGATCATAAGAAACAGGGGCCGCGTATTTTACAAGGAACGGCGACATGCAGTCGCTTCTGACAATGGTATACCTGTAGATCTTGCTTTTAGCGTCAAACTGGGCGTTAAAACCTGGCGCGCTATCCACGGCCCCGGCAATGCGTATGTCCGTGGGGAGGTTCGCGTTCAGGGCCTTTCTTATTCGCCCGGGCTCAAGGTCTGACACCGTCCTAAAACTCGCGACCTGCCCCTTCGCATGGACACCGCTGTCAGTCCTGCCCGCGCCGGTCACGGTTATCTTCTCTCCCAGGATTTTTTTCAGGGCCTTTTCTATGGTTTCCTGGACAGAACAGCCGGTCTTCTGGCTCTGCCAGCCGCAGTATGCTGTACCGTCATATTCGATGATAAGTTTGATTGTCCGCATAATTGAGGGGAATCAGTGAAAAGGTATACGCTATGCCGTCTGTATCAGACGCTCCGCTATCTGGATCGCGTTCAGCGCGGCGCCCTTTCTGAGATTATCGCTTACAACCCACATGTTCAGGCCGTTCTCGACCGACTCGTCAAGCCTTATCCTTCCGACAAAAGTCTCGTCGCGCCCCTCGCCATCGAGCGGCATGGGATACAATTGTCCGGCCGGATCATCCACGACTTTCACCCCGGGCGCTGAAGAGAGCACCCTTCTGGCTTCATCCGGGGAGATCTTCTTCCCGGTCTCGATATTAACGCTTTCCGAGTGGGCATAAAACACAGGCACCCTCACGCAGGTCGCCGTAACGCGTATTGCGTCGTCTTCCATGATCTTGCGCGTTTCATTCACCATCTTCATTTCTTCTTTCGTATACGCGTTATCGGTGAACACGTCAATCTGGGGTATCAGGTTGAACGCCATCTGATGCGGGAATTCCCTGATACTGTCTTTCGGGACATTATGCCCCGCGATTTTTGAGAATCCTCCCTTTTTCGCCAGTAAAATTGCCTGGGCTTCGAGCTCGGATATTTTTTTCTGGCCTGCTCCGGAAACGGATTGAAAGGTCGTGACAACAATCCTTTTGATCCCCGCCGCTTTATGTATGGGATAAAGCGCCACTACCAACTGGATCGTGGAGCAGTTCGGGTTAGCGATGACGCCCTTATGCCCGGCAATGGCATGCGCGTTTACTTCCGGCACGACGAGGGGGACATCCGGGTCCATCCTGTACGCGCTCGTATTATCCACGCATACGGCGCCGGCTTTTACCGCGCTCGGCAGGAATTCCATGCTCCTCGAGGCGCCGGCGCTGGAAAGCACTATGTCCACGCCCTTAAAAGAATCATGCGTGAGCACTTCTACTTTGCGTTTTTCACCCCTGAAAACGATCTCCCTGCCCCCGGACCTTTCCGAAGCGAGCAGGCGGAGATTATCTACGGGAAATTTTCTTTCTTCGAGGATAGAAAGAAAACAGGTCCCGACAGCGCCGGTGGCGCCCATTACCGCAACGTTATAAGATGCCTTCTTTTTCATGCGAATACCTGTCAGAGATGCTTGACTACCAGATCGCCCACTTCCGAGGTGCCATAACCCATCTTCCCGGCGGAAAGGCTCTTCAGCTTGGACGTGACGGATTTGACCGAATTCTCGATCATGCGGGCCGCCTTTTCCTCGCCGAGCACATCGAGCATCATTGCGCCCGCGCAGATGGCCGCCAGCGGGTTAATCACATTCTTACCTGTATATTTAGGGGCCGAGCCCCCTATCGGCTCAAACATGGACACCCCTTCCGGGTTAATGTTACCGCCCGCGGCTATGCCCATGCCTCCCTGTATCATGGCACCGAGGTCGGTTATTATGTCGCCGAACATGTTGTCCGTCACTATGACATCAAACCATTCCGGGTTCTTTACCATCCACATGCACGTGGCGTCCACGTGCGCGTAATCCCTGGTAATATCCGGGTATTCCGCGCCCACCTCGTGAAACACCCTTTCCCAGAGGTCCCAGGCGTAGGTAAGCACATTGGTCTTGCCGCAAAGGGTAAGCTTTTTCTCTTTGTTTCTCTTCCTTGTATATTCAAAGGCGTACCGCACGCATCGCTCAACGCCTTTTCTCGAGTTCCTGGAAATCTGGACAGCGACCTCGTCTTTGGTCCCTTTATTCCTGAATTCCCCCTCGCCTACGTAAAGGCCCTCGTTGTTTTCCCTTACTACGACAAAATCTATTTCTTCCGGGCCCTTTTCTTTTATCGGGGTCCACACACCGGGATAAAGGATAACCGGCCGCAGGTTTATGTACTGCTCAAGGCTGAAGCGCAGTTTAAGCAGGAGGCCCTTTTCGAGTATGCCGGGTTTTACTTCCGGATGACCTACCGCGCCCAGGTAAATGGCATCGACCTTTTTTAACTCCTCGAGCACGGAATCGGGAAGTATCTCGCCCGTCTTCTTATACCGCTCGCCTCCCATATCGTACATGATTTTCTCATACTTAAAACCGGACTTTTGGCTTACGGCGTCAAGCACCTTTATGCCTTCCTGCACCACTTCGGGCCCGGTTCCGTCACCGGGTAAAACAGCTATTCTGTACATTACTTTTTCCCCCTTTTTGTTACAAGATTCATCAGCCCCTCGGCCTTGATTATCTTCTCCAGGAAGGCCGGGTACGCGTCGGATTTGTGAACTTTTTTCCTGGTTAAATTCGTGATTATGCCCTTTTTTAGATCCACGGCGATCATGTCTTTGTCCTTTATATCGCGGACAGCCTCCGCCGAAACCACTATGGGAAGGCCTATGTTTATCGAGTTCCTATGGAATATCCTGGCAAAATTATCGGCTATCACGCACGCTATCCCGGCGGCTTTTATGGCGATAGGCGCGTGTTCGCGGGAAGAACCGCAGCCGAAATTCTCGCCGGCCACAATGATATCGCCTTTCTTGACCTTCTTTACAAAATGGGGGTCGATATGCTCCATGCAATGGCTCGCCAATTCGGCCTTGTCCGTGGTATGCAGATACTTTGCCGGGATAATATCATCCGTATTTACGTTATTGCCGTATTTGTGCGCCCGCCCTTTGTACTTCATCCTTATATATCCTCCGGGTGGCATATCTTGCCCTTAACCGCGCTGGCCGCGGCCACTGCGGGATTTGACAGATAAACCTCGCTTTTCGGACTGCCCATGCGGCCCACAAAATTTCTGTTGGTTGTCGCCACGGCTGTCTCGCCGTCAGCGAGTATGCCGAGATGCCCGCCCAGACAGGGGCCGCAGCTCGGCGTCGAAAAAATGCCTCCCGCGGTCACGAATATCCTGGCCAGCCCTTCGCGCACTGCCTGAAGATAAATGGCCTGCGTGGCGGGAATGACTATCAAGCGCACCCACGGCTTCACGCGTTTTCCCTTAAGGACCTTGGCCGCCATGCGCAGATCGTCTATTCTGCCGTTCGTGCATGAGCCTATAACAGCCTGGTCGATCCTGACGTCCTTTATCTTATGCGCCGCCCTGACATTGCTCGGCAGGTGCGGCATGGCCACCTGCGGGTCTATGTCAGAAACATCATAATGCTTAATCAGGCAGTATGTGGCGTCTTTATCGCTGTGTATAATCCTGAAACCCTTTCTTTCCGGTTTATTCCTGCGTATGGCATTCTTTACGTACCTTATGCAATTCTGGTCAGGTTCCATTATGCCGTTTTTAGCGCCGGCCTCTATGGCCATGTTACACATGGAAAACCTGTCATCCATGGGCAGACTTTTTATGGCGCTTCCCGAGAATTCCATGGCCTTATGATGGGCCCCGGCCACACCAATATCGCCTATTGTGTACAGGATC
>JBDRBZ010000229.1:0-7613 GCA_043822175.1 Candidatus Omnitrophota bacterium | reverse complement strand
GCCGCCATATTTCTTTACATATGCCGGCTCCTGAACATACCAAAACTTCAGTGCCTGGTAGGGGGCATATTTATGGCCCTTTCCCCCATATTCTTACAGCGCAGCTCATACGGCTGGTATGACACAGATCCATATAACGTGATGTTTCCGCTGGCAATCCTCGCGCTTCTTTATCATGTCCTTAAAAGCGAACGCGCCATGCCCGCGGTGGCCGGGCTTGCGGCAACCAGCGCCCTTTATTCCCTCTTCTGGCAGGGGTGGATATTTATGCCGGTAATGGTAATCGCAAGTTTCACCGCCGTCTATGTTTACCGCATGTTCGCCAAAGAGGCCGGGGAAACACTCCTGAAAAAGACGCTGTTGTATATCTGCCTTACGGTGGTTTTCTCATGTATATTTATCACGCCCAGGGGCTTGATCGACTCAATAAGGGAAGTATCGGATATATTCGCCGGGTTCCTGTTCCTGAAAACAAGTCTATGGCCGGATATATTCATAACTGTGGGGGAGCTTAAGACACCCTCTTTTATTAAAATGATCCATATACTCGGAGGCTACATTTTCGTTTTCGTGTCCCTGGCGGGTATTGCAATGCTTATACGGCACGGGAAATACAGGGACCGGAGAGACTATGCCATTGTCATATGTCTTTTCTATGTCTTTTCCCTCATGATGGCGCGAGGCGCGGAACGGTTTATGCTTTTCCTGCTGCCTCCCATCGCGATATGCTTCACGGCGGGCCTGGAAGCGGTGAGCGCCCTGGTTGATAAGGCTGCTATCATGGCCGCTGGCAGGACAAAATACGCGCCCATGGCAGGCAATTCAGCAGTATGCCTTTTTCTCATCTCTGCCTTTATCTACGCGCACGCTATTTCCATGAAACAGGCATCCATCTTTAACGACGTATGGTATAAGGCCCTCACGGAAATCAGGGATAAGACTCCTAAAGACAGCATTATAACAACATGGTGGCCCCCCGGACACTTCATAAAGGCCATTGCAGATCGGAGGGTAACGTTTGACGGAGCCACGCTAAACGCCCCTCAGGCCTACTGGGTTGCCGATTTCTTCCTCACTGATAATGAAAAAGAGGCCGTCGGGATACTGCGCATGCTGGATTCATCTGGCAACGGCGCCGTTGAATTCCTGCTTGAAAACGGCTTTAAACTGCACGAAGCAGTGCGCCTGCTCAAAGAGGTAGTCGTGCTTGACAAAAATACCGCATACAACATGGTCAAGAAATACATGTCTCCTGAAAAGTCAGAGGCCTTTATACGGCTCACACACGGCTCCGAGTGCCCGGCCTACAGCCTGGTGTACAATGACCTGGTGGATAACGTCCTGGGGCTTTATTACGCTAAAGACTGGGATTTCAGAAAGGCGATGGAGTTCGGCTCAAAAAGGATAAAAGAACTTAAGAAAGGCGGTTTCTTCTGGCGCGGCACGAAAGACAATATACAGTACATGTGGTCGATATCGGGCGGCTCGACATACATAGGCCAACGCGCTTATCAGACAGGCTTAAAAGACGGCATCGTTCATTTCGGAAACGGCGTCGTATACAATAAGGCCCTGAAGGAAGCCTATATGGACAACCTCGAAAACAGGATTTCGGGCATACCCGCCAGTATTCTTTATCTTGAAGACGGGCGGCTGGTCGAAAAAGAACTTGCCGATTCGAACATCAAGCTTTCGGTCCTTGTTATGGACGGTGAAAGGATATCGAGCTGTGTGGTCGCGCCGTCAGCCATACTCAGGAGCGTGCTTTTCAGGCTTTTTTACCTTGACGGGCTCGGGCTCACACATTTCAGACGTGTCATACACGAGGAAAATCCGTCCCTTAACACAATCATTATTGTCTATGAGGTGGATTATTCGGACAATCCGGCCTGAGAATAGCCTGCTTCTTCCTTGACTCCCTTCCCGGAGCTGTAAGACGTCTTAACCGTTATTTTGCCGGTCCCGGAGGCCGTAGCCGTACCTGACGGGGTAAAGGTCATATTTCTCTCGCCTATTTTGACTTTTGGAGGGGCTTCTTTCTTTTCAGATGCGTTCACCTGGGCGCTATTTACAAAATCTGTCATTACTTCCCTCATGTTGAGGGATTCGTTTCCGCGGGCCTGGCGGAAAAATCTTTCCAGCTGGGCGGCAAGATACTCACTGCGCATCGCCCTCAGCCTGTTTATAGACTCTACGGCCTGGGGGACTTTATTGGTTATGAGGTAGGCCACACCCAGCATATATATGACCTTATCATAATAAGGGTTCGACTTCTCGGCCTTTTTTAAGTAAGCGATGGCCCTGTACGGATCCTGAATAACAAAAAAATAGGTGAACCCCAGGTTGAAGTTAAGCTTAAAATCATCCGGGCTGTACTTCAGCCCCTCCTTCAGGCAGTTAATAGACTGTTCGGTATCGGAAAGGTTATTATAGATCAACGCGAGTACGGCGTAAACTTCGGGCTGATCATGCCTGATGGCAAGCGAATTGTTGAGATACGATATCGCCTTATGCTCATAACCGGGCCGCTTACTGCTTATAACCCCCATTATATTGTAAGCCGGATAAAGTTTAGGGTTTTCCTCAATCGCCATTCTGCAGTATGTCTCGGCTTCCTCGTATCTCTCCTCATCCATCAGGGTCTGCGCGACCACAAGCATGTCTTTTGCCGATTCAACCTCATCGGGCATTGCCTGGAGAATTGAAAAAGCTACCGTGAAAATTATGACGAGAACCGGACATTTAGCGGCTGCCAGGAGGCTCATATGGTCATCCCTGCCCTCATTTATCATTTCCCGACGAAGACTGCTTACTCGGATTCTCATATATTATCATTTTCGTAACCGTGATAGTGCTGTTGACTTCGTATTCGGCCCTTTTCTTCGGATAGACCTCAAATGACGTAACCCTTATAGGTTTTTTTACGGCGTCCACGCCGTAGATAAAATCAAGCATATTTTTCATGGGGCCAGTGCATTCCACGGTAAGGTCATATAAGACGTATTCCCTCCTGTCGTCAACCGTTACAGGATTGACATTGGTCAATGTTATACCCGCTGTCTTGGCCAGCTGCTCGACATCCCTCAGGAAAACCGCTATCAGTTCTTCCTCTGTAAGGCCCTCCTTGGTGAAATAAGGCAGGTACAGGGCCCTTTCCTCGAGGATCTTCTCTTTGTAGCGCAGTATTGACAGATTTTTCTTAATAAGCCCTATCTGATATACGATCTTCTCTTCCAGGTCATTTGACTCTTTTGAAACCGGGCCCACGACAAGCCGGTCAAAAAGGGCGATAAATAACACTATGCCGGCCGCGCAGAGATATGTCTTTTCCTTTTTGGAAAGATTAGCCAACATTGATGTGATAAAATCAAGCTTCATGTCTCTCCCTCTATCGAAAGCGTCAGCCCGAAATCGGCCACTTCCTGTCCCTTGACCATGCGGCTCTTGGTAAAATCGACTTTGACATTCTTGAAGGATTTATTCCCTTCAAGGTCGGTTACCAGCGAAAACACCCTGGACATTGAATCCGCCGTCCCGGTAAACGTCAGGGTCCCGTCCTTCTTGAAAACTATGCTGTTGGCATACACTTCCTGGGGTATGGCGATAAAAAACTCGGTAAGCACCGAAAGGCTGGCCCCTTTCTGGTGCAGGAACTTCTCTATCATGTTGGTCCTGTCCGAGATCTCCTTGTATTTTTCCGCCTCTTTGTTCTGCCCGCTGTACCGCGAAACAAGTTCTTTATAGTATATATTCTTAAAAAAAAGGTTTATGACGAAAATTGCGGAAAATAATGCCAGGAGTACCATGGCCATGATGCCTGTCTGGCTCGCCAGCCTGGCCTTTTTCTTGATCTCCTTTTTTACGCGTATGTCCTCCGGCACGAGATTAAGCTGGACATCTCCGATCACATCGGCCGCGGCCGCGGCCGCCAGAAATGAGATGCCCCTATTCTCCGCAAGCGAAGATTGCGCGTTTTTAGAGACCTCCATGAAATCCGGAAAGCTCACCATGTTGACATCAATTGTCAGGGCCGTTTTTATTTCCTGCCGCCTGCCCTGGAGCCATCCGGTTACCCCGACAAAGTCTATCATCGGAGGCATGGGGCCTATATTGCCCGCGTGATAAGCTTCGAGAGATTTTTTCAGCTCATCCACAAATCTCTCTTTCACCTCGGATGACGCGTCCCCTGCCCGGTCAAGCCCCGACGGGACAGACCTTATATAGATCAACCTGTTTTCATGCAGGATACAGAAGTCGGAATTGACGCTGTCGAGATGGATCACGCCGGCTGTCTTTTCGGAGCCGCTTCTGCTAAGAATTTTAGCGCACCACTTAGCGACCACTTCCCCGGCAAGCACGACGTGCTCGGCCTTGAAACCGGCGCTCTTGAGCATATCATAGCGTTTTGTGACGACGTCTTTTTTGACTATAACAAGCAGGATCTTCGTGTAACGATCGCTCACCGTGCCTATGTTACTGTGGCACATCACGATTTCATCCCTTGAATAAGGCGTGTGCCGGCCGGCCTGGAGGTCGATGATGTCCTTTATCTCCTTCCCGTCTACGGACGGAATTTCGATATTCTTGAAAATGCAGTAATTTGAAGGTATGACATTAATAATCTCGACATTTTTCAGATGCTGTTTTTTGCCGAATTCGGAGACTTTTGAGGAAATATCCCCGGCTGACAGCCCCGAGATGTCCGAAACAGCCGCCGCTTCGAGAACCGTTTTACCGTCGGAAAAAATGGCATGGCACAGCTTAAGATGTTTATCGCCTATTTCAACCGCAAGGTGCTGCGCCCTGCGGGGATTAAAGCCTTTCCTGATCGGTAATGCCAAAGTCATGCCCCTTCATTTTCCCTGCCCAACACAAATCCCCAGTACCTGATTTTTCCGCTCCTTGTTAACACACATACGATTGTACCATACATATTCCGGCCTTTCAACGCGCTAACGGATTTGGCCGTAAACGTATCGGAACGCACGTCGAATGTACCGGCGTCTATAAGCCCGGCAAACGCCTTTTTTTCCGCCTCTGACAGATCGCAAAATTCCTCAAGCTTTTCCATGATTTTATCGGTCGACAGGAAAATATTATCGTCGGCCGTGCCTTCCAGGAGGTCCGCCCCGGCCCGATAATAGAGAAACTTATCTGTCAGCTCCTTGCTTAAACCCAGGGCCATAAGGGCCTGCCTGGAAACAGTGTTTATGTTTATGCTGCCGGTGCTGAAAACGGTTATATAATCCCTTATAAGGCAAAAAGTTTCCGTATCCATGCCTTTGACAAGCGTCAGCTCTTCCAGCGAAGCGAAATCCGCGTTTCTGGGGCTGTGACTGAGCCCGGCCGCCGCGTATTCGGCCCGCTCACTTGTCACGATGCCGCTCCTCAGCTCCGCGGTATCATCCATATCGCGCCAATCCATTATCGCCCGTGACAATTCATCCGCTTTTTCGTAACTCAGGCCCGCGACGATTACGAGGATATTTGCCAGCACCCCGCCGGATGCCGTGTTGACGTTAATTTTTCGTTCCTCGTCGATCATGCCGTAACGGGTTTCTTTTTTGTCCAGTATATTATCCGCGCATGTGTACATTACCGAAAAGCTGCCGTTACCCACCGCGCGTTCTTTAAAAAAAGACTCGGAATCGGCCCAGTGGGACAAAAGCGAGTCCACCCCGAGGGCCCCGCTCTCATCCGTATTTTTGTTGAAAAAATTCCTGGCCGTAAAAACACCTGAACGGGCAATGCCATAAAGGTCTGATCTGAATTCACAGGCAGAGATCACCGAGGCATGCTGCCTTACCGATATGCCCGAATATACGGCGAGAATACTTAAAAAAGCGAGCACCCACAGAGAAAATACAAGCACCTGCCCTTTTTCGCCTTTCCCGTTCAATGTTTTATCCATGAGTACCGTATACCACGAAGGGTACCTCGATAATACGCGTAAACGTCTCCACATCGCCGCCGGGACCGATAACCTTAAGTGTTATACCGACCGCCCTCGGCGGCACCCCTGTAGCCCTATCCGCTATATAAGGCGCCTTAGTGCCGTCAACAAAATGATAACTGAAAACCATGCCTCTTAACCCTGTCAGCGCGTTAGACTCCCTAAACGGCTTTGAGCCGCCGGGTTTGTATACTTTTCGCGCTACGCGCTTTTCCGCGGGAATCAGCGTATATTCAACCCTGTCCACGGCAGCGTCACCTTTCATCTTCGCGAGCGCGATAACAGAGCCCGGCTGCAGGACGTAGTCGGTATCATGCACGGGGAAAGATATATTCCCGGAACCGCCGGTAAAATCGGCCTCTGTCATGCGGCAGTAATTTCTCAGGTCATGGGAAATCCTTTCAAGAAAAATGAGCATGTCTTCCCTCGGCTGGTTGCGTTTCTGCCATTCCCACAAAGAAATGCCCAGCGACATAGTCTTATAAATACCCATCCCGATGACAATCGTCATGGTCAGCGACAGCAGCAATTCAACCAGCGTAAAAGCGGCATTCGCGCCGCGGATCTTACAATGTTTTTTCAATGTACATCGACCTCCTGACGGTAATACCTCTGGCGCCTTCCCTCCATGTAACATCAATTTCCGCGTTGTATAAGTCACCGTATTGGCCTATCTTCTTAAGCGTTGTCTTTACCGTAAAGGCAGGATCAGATCCTATGGTTTCCTCATTATAATATTGGCGGGCTGCTGCCTTACGGTTCAGCACATCCTGGAGCCTCCGTTCGGCATCTTCAACGATAAAAACGGATTTAAGACGGTTATTTACATACTTCAGCGTGGAAAGAGATTTCAGGAATACCTGCAGGACAACGACAAGACCTATGGTGACCACTGAAAGCGCCACAAGCACTTCTATCATGGTCAGGCCTCTGGCCCGGTGTCTGAGAAGAGAGGATACCGGCATTTTATTCCCAGTTTACGATATTGGTATCATCGTCCTTGCCTGACCTGCCCAGGGAATACAGGTCATAATCCGTGCCGTGCAGGCCGGGGCATCTGTATATATAATCCCGGTTCCACGGGTCCTTCACCGACTTTCTCTCAATATAGGGCCCGTTCCAGTTCTGGGGCGTCGGAACCGATGTCGGTTTCTCAACCAACGCCTTTACTCCTTGTTCAGTCGTCGGGAAAATGCCGTTGTCAAGCTCGTACAGTTTAAGCGCCGTAGGGATGTTGACCAGGATGTCGGCTTTTGCTATGGCCTCTTTGGCCTGTTCTGACCGGCCCGTAAGCCGCGGTACGACCATGGCGGCTATGGCGCCGATAATAACCACCACGAGAAGAATTTCAATAAGCGTAAACCCTTTTTTCATCCTCACAATACCCTCCTATCCGGTAAATTACATGCGTATAAAATCCAGCCTCATAATCGGCAGCAGTATGGCCATGACAATAAACCCCACTACCACTCCGATAACGAGCACCATGGCCGGCTCCAGGAGCGTAGTAAAGGTCTTTGTGTATTCTTCGCAATCTTTATCATAAAAATCGGCGATGTTGCCGAGCACGGTCCCGAGGTTTCCGGTTTCTTCGCCGATCATTATCTGGTTATAAACAAAAGGCGGGAATATGCCGGCAGCCTTAAGTGTCTGTCCCAGC
>JBDRBZ010000228.1:0-3066 GCA_043822175.1 Candidatus Omnitrophota bacterium | reverse complement strand
ATTACCGCTCTCAAGCCACATCTTGTACCCGTTTTTGCCCAATAGCCTCGGCCTGTCTTTAACCGCAACCTGAGAAGAGACAAATACCGGCCTGGGATTGCCCGGGCCGTACGGGCTTAAGAGGTCCAGATCCTTTACCAGTCCTTCTGTCAGATCCGCAAAAGGTATTTCCATATCTATGTTGATCTTTGGCAGAAGGTCAGTATCGCTTATGCATCCCCTGGCATAGGCATTTATAGAATCCCTGAACGCGTCCACTTTATCCCTGTGTATTGAAAGCCCGCAGGCGGACTCATGACCTCCGAAATCCGTTAGATGCTCGCTCGAATGTTTCAGCGCCGCGAACAGATTGAAATTTTCAATGCTGCGGCCCGACCCCTTTCCTGTATCCCCCTCAAGCGCTATCATGACGGTCGGCCGGTAAAACCGCTCCTGTATCCGTGAGGCGACGATACCGATTACACCGGAATGCCAGCCTTCCTGCGCGACGACAAGTATAAGGTGCTCCTTAAAATTTACCTCTTTCTCGATCCTGGAAAGGGCCTGCTCGAGGATCCGGGATTCGATTTTCTGCCTCGTCTTGTTCTCTTTATTCAAGAGGCCGGCTATATTATCCGCCTCCAGCCTGTTGCCGGTAAGAAGCAGTTTAAGGGCAACATCCGGCGAACCGGTCCTGCCCATGGCGTTTATCCTGGGGCCGAGTATATAGCCGATATGACCTACGGATATTTCTTTATCCTTAAGACCGGATACGGATATAAGGGCGCCCAGGCCGGCATGTTCGGTCCTGCTTAAGGCGCGCATGCCGCATTTCGTGAATATCCTGTTCTCCGATATCTGAGGCGCGACGTCCGCGACCGTGCCCAGCGCCACCAGATCCAGGTGCTGTTCAAGATTACAGAATTTCTTCCGGGTAAGCGCCTGCGCCAGCTTATAAACGATTCCCACACCCGCGAGATATTTGAACGGATAGCTGCAATCAGACTGATGAGGGTTAATAATCGCGTAAGCAGGCGGAATTTTGTCGGATTTAATCTCGTGATGGTCGGTTATTATCACGTCAATGCCCAGCGAATTGGCCACCCGCACCTCATCCAGCGCGTCGCTTCCGCAGTCGGCGGTTATAATAAGTTTTACATCTTTCCGGTTGGCATCCGCTACCGCCTCGCTGTTGAGGCCGTATCCTTCCTCAAGCCTGTTGGGTATGTACGTAATGGAATCCGCACCGAGCCCGTCCAGCACTTTCTTAAGGAGCGCTACGGACGTAATTCCGTCAACATCGTAATCCCCGTAAATAAGCACCTTTTCGCGTTTATCCATGGCCTCCCTGATACGGGAAACGGCACGCTCCATGTCTTTCAACAGGAAAGGATCGAATAGATCCGGCAGGCCGCCGTTCAGGAAGCCGCGCACGTCGTCGGGGTCAGTTATACGGCGGTTTATCAGGATTCTCGCCACGACGCGGGTTATCTTCAATTCATCGACGAGTTTGTCTTCGAGGAGTCTGTTAGAAGGCCTTACATTCCATAATTTTCGCATCATGCTCCCCCGGCGTCCGCAGCGCCCTTAAAAGGCTCAACATGGATAAGAATGCCCCTGGCTTCCGGCACATGCCTTATAATACTGCGTTTAACTTTCATTGTAACCGTATGCCCGTCCTCTACCGTCATATCCTTGTCCACTTCTATGGTCAGGTCCACATGAAAATCAATACCCATCTTCCTTACGTTAAATACCTTTAACGCCAAGACACCGTCGGTTTCCATAACGGCTTTCCTGATCTCATTCTTAAGGTCTTCCCCGGGAGCCGCATCCATGAGTTCATCGTAAGCGATATGAAAATTATCCACCCCGGCCTTGATAACAAGCACGGCCACGATCATGCCGGCTGCCGGGTCCATAAATTCCAGGCCCAATCTCGCCGCGGCCACGCCTATAAGGGCGGCTATGGAGGAAATGGCGTCTGACTTATGATGGTACGCGTCCGCGACCAGTGAGGTGCTTTTTATCTTCGTGCCCATCCTGAGCACATAGGCGTACAGCCAGTACTTGACAATTATGGATACGCACGCTGCCACAAGGGCAATGGCGCCTGGCTTATGGAAATCATGCGAGGTTATGAGTGAAAAAGAAGAAACCAGCACCTTAAGCCCCAGCGCTATCAGGACTAATGACACGATTTTAGCCGCTATAGACTCGGCCCTGCCATGGCCGTAAGGATGATGGTCGTCAGGGGGTTTGGCCGCGATCTTAAAACCTACATATACCGCTACACTGGTGAGCAGGTCGCTGGCCGTATGAAGGGCATCGGCCACGATCGCGCTTGATTGCCCGACGATACCGGCGAATGCCTTAAAAACAAACAGAGCGACATTTACAAATATTCCCAGGAGCGCCCCACGCTCGCCTATCCTGTATCTCTCCCTATGGGGATGCATACGCGCTTACCGCCGTTCTATCATCTTCTCGCCTTTTTCGACGGCCAATCTACCAGTATAGGGCTGGCTATGAATATAGACGAATACGTACCCACTATGATGCCGACCAGAAGCACAAACGCGAAGTCGTTTATAACCGCCCCTCCGAAAACATAAAGGGAGATAACAACCACAAGTGTCGTCAGCGACGTCAAAAGAGTCCTCGATAGAGTCTGGTTGATGCTGGCATTTATTATCTCCGGATAAGTATTTTTACGCATCAGCCTCCTGTCCTCCCTGATCCTGTCGAAAACGACAATCGTGTCATTGATGGAATAACCGACAATAGTAAGAAGGGCGGCGATTACGGGAGTCGATATCTCCCTGTGCGTAAGGCTTAAAGCCCCCACGCAGATAAGCACGTCATGGACCAGCGCCGCGATGGCCGCCGCGGCGAACCTGAATTCAAATCTGACGGAGATATAGATAACCATGCATATCAGGGCTATTATAAACGCCTTAAAGGCCTTGTCTTTCAGGTCGGCCCCCACGCTCGGCCCTACTTTCTCGATGCGCATTATCTCAAGCCCGTTGCCGGCGAAGGATTCCTTGAACTTGTTGATAACGATATCAGGATCGACGTCCATGG
>JBDRBZ010000227.1:0-13455 GCA_043822175.1 Candidatus Omnitrophota bacterium | reverse complement strand
GGCAAACAGCACGATTGAGACGGCCAGAAAAAGCAGGTTCGGGCTCCACACGCCCAGCCATGCCGGCACGAATTTCCTCATCGCGCAGGCGACCCCTCCCAGCATAAGCGTCCAGTATATCAGAAAAACGGCCAGCGCCAGGCCGAAATTGATGGATTTTTCCCTTCTGTGCGTTTTCACGCCGATCGGTATCGCTATGAGGATAAATATCAGGTTGGAGAACGCGAAGGCCACCTTATTGTAGATTTCTATAAGAATAGGGGTGGTGTCTATGCCTTTTTCCCTGCAGTCGTTTAGTTCGCCGCGCAGCTCTCCGATGGTCATCTCCCGGGCCTTTTTCTCCACCTTCTGTGTCCTTAAAGATTCTTTCAGGTCCAGCGTGATATTGTAATTTTTAAACACAATCTTGTAAAACGCGTTCGGGTTATCAGGCTGTATCTCGTCGGCAATGCCGTTAGTGAGCCGTATTTTTATGGAATTCGCGTCCGGCTGAGTGATAATCTCGCCTTTTTCGGCTATCACGGTCCTTGTCGGGCCGTTTTCCTGCGGCTGGTAGATGCGCACGTTTTTGAGCTCGTTTTCCCTTATGTCATACACAAAGATTATATAGTCTTTGAATATCTTTATAAACACGCCCGGCTCGATCAGGGCCATCGGATTTTTCACCCCTATTTCCTTGACAAGTTTTCTTGCCTGATAGCTCGACTCGGGCATGATCGTGTAGTTGAGCGGTATGCATGCCAGGCTCAGGAGTGTTCCAACCACGATAATCGGCAGTGACAACCTCAACAGGCTCACGCCGCTGGCGCGCAGGGCGATTATCTCATTGTCGCTGGTCAGCCTGGCGAAACCCAGAAGAACAGCCGACAGGACCGATATCGGTATGGTGAACGTCAAAAGAGACGGCATCAGGAGCCCCATGAGCCTCGCCATGTTAAAGGCGCTTATCCCCTTATTGAGTATGAAATCCGCCATCTGTATCATATTACCCGCGGTAAGTATGAACGTGGACACAAACAGCGAAAGCAGGAACGGGGGTAATATCTCCTTTAAAAGGTAACTGCGTATGATCTTCATATGTAAGGCATTATTCTATGCCAGAAAGGCGGGTTTGTCAATTGCGGCCGCACGGGCAGTTGACAAAAAAGGGGGGGTATGTTATAGTTATCGCACATACCACTGGATATATTATATGAAGATAAAGTCATTAATTATATGCATTGCCTGCCTTTTATCATTAACGGTCGCGGCTCAGGCCTTCTGGTTATGGACGCCGGGCGTTAACAAGCTCATAAACCCCAAATACGCTGTTAAGGACACGCCCAGGGAGCAGTATGATTGGGCCATGTCATTTTTCAAGGAAGGGGATTACAAAAGGGCCGCTGAAGAGTTTATCAGGATGGTGGCCGCTTACAAGAATTCAGAGCTGGCTCCCGATAGCCAGTATTATGCCGCGCTCTCATTCCAGAAAGCAGGCAAGTATTATCTGGCATTCCAGAATTACCAGAAGGTCGTGAAGCTCTACCCCTATTCTAAAAGGATTGACGAGATAATCAGGGAAGAATACGAGCTGGGCGAGATTTTCTATAACCGCAGCAAGGCCAAACTGATGGGCATGGAAATTATGGCCGACGTGGAGCGGGGCATTGAGGTCTTCAAGGCGATCATCGAGAACGTGCCGTACTCGCCTTACGCCGATAACGCCCAGTTCATGATAGGCCTTTCCTACAAGAAGATACAGCAGTATGGCGACGCCGTCGGGGCGTTTCAAAAGCTCGTGCAGGAATATCCGACCAGCGCCCTTGTCGAAAAGGCGAAGTATGAGATAGCCCAGTGCATGTTCCTGGAATCCAGGGGGTCGGATTATGACCAGGAGACAACGGATGAGGCGATAGAGGAGTTCAGGAAATACACGGATGAGATTACAGATCCGGACCTGAAGAAACAGGCCGAGGAAAGCATCGTCAAACTCAGGGAAAACAAGGCCGGCAGCATCTACAACGCCGGGCATTTCTATGAGAGTCAGAAACAGTATAAAAGCGCTTTTATATATTACAGTGAAGTTGCGGAAAAATACGGCGAGACCTCATACGGGGCGCTGGCAAAGGACCGTTTAAAGGCGATAAAACCACGATTGGAGGATGATAGCGGTGAGAAGCCGAAAAAGAAGTGGATATTGTTTTAACGCGGCCGGTTTAACGGCGTTAGCGGCGTTGTGTCTCTTCGCGGTATCGGGCTGCGGTTATACGACGTCGAGCATAGTTTACGGCGGGGCGAAGACGATTTTTATCGACAATTTCGTAAACAAGATAAATGTCGCCCAGGAAGTGACAGACGCCAGGATGTATATAGGCTACAGGAGCGGCATGGAGATCGAGGTCACAAAGGACATAAGAAACGAGTTTATTGTCGACGGCACCCTCAAGATAGTACCGGAAAACCAGGCCGATCTGATACTGCGGGGAGACCTCGTTGAATTCCAGAAGGAGGCCCTTGTCTTTGACTCGGCCGATAATATCACGGGTTTCCGCGTCAATATAGTGGTCAGCCTGAAATTAATCTATAGGCCGTCAGGCAAGGTTGTCATGGATGTGAAGCGGTTTACCGGAGAATCGACGTACAGGACCACGGGTGAGTTCGCCCAGAGCGAAGACCAGGCCATTCAGCGCGCCACGGAGGATCTCGCGGCCAGAGTGGTTGAGATTATCGTGCAGGGATGGTAACACGTCACAGTAATTATCTTTTTATAGGCCAGGATCCATACCCCAGGGAAAAGGCGATAAACGCCATCAGGTCAAGACTCCTAGACGACGCATCCGCGCAGTTTAATCTCGGCATCTTCCATGCCCAGGATAATATCATGAAGGATGCCGTATCTTTTGCCAGGACCGCGCCTTTCGGCGGCTCGCACCGGGTCGTAATCATCAAGAATGCAGGGGAGCTGAGCCAGGCCGATGTCGGGATCCTTGCCGCCTATCTCGAGACTCCGGCCGCCAGCGCCACGATCATACTCGATTCCGCCGGGCCGGTAAAAGGGAAGGCGTGGGAGTCGGTAAAGGCGCGCGTCGGCACCATGGTTTTTGACGCGCGTAAGGATAAGACCGGTTTCAGGGATCTCGTCGATGAGATGTCGAAAACCACGGGCAAGCGGTTTTCGGATGACTCGGTAAGGCTGCTAAGGGATCTTATCGGGGAAAACGACATGGCGACGGTGCGCAATGAGATGCTTAAGCTGGCGGCTTTCGCTGGGACGAGGAAGGAAATATCCAAAGGCGATGTCGAGACCGCTGTCGGCCGCAGGACTGAAGAAGATATCTTCAGGCTGGTTAACGCGATATCCGAGAAGGATGCCGGAAGGGCCTTTGACATCGTATCTTCGCTTTCCAGGAGGCGCGTAAGGCCGCATGAGGTCCTGGGGATTCTTGCCTGGCATTACAGGAAGCGTTACGAGCAGTCCGGCGGGATGTCCCGCAAGAAATTCTCCGAGATTACGGATTTTCTGCTTGAGACAGACCTGTCAATTAAAAGGAGCCGTCTGGACGCGCTCCAGGCCCTTGAAGTGGCTGTAACTAAGTTGTGCTCCGGATAAACTATGAGAGACTCTTGAATACGCGCGTCGAGATGCGGGATTTTTTCCTTGAAGCCGTTTTCTTGTGTATGATGCCCTTTTGCGCGGCTTTATCCATGGCGGATATAAGGGTTCTCAGGGCGGACTCGATCTTGCTTTTGTCCTTTGTCTTAATGACCTGGAGAACGTTTTTATACAGGGTTCTGATGCCTGATATCGCGGAAACATTCCGCAGATGTTTCTTTTTGTCCGAACGTATGGCCTTATAGGCAGCTCTTTTTATTGGCATAAGTCTTAAAACCTCCTTTTAGGTTTAGATAAGGTAACATATCAGAGGGGATTTGTCAACGGTATTTGGGGATATTCAGGGGCCATGAGAAAGACCATAGTCAGAAATACCACCATTATAAGCGCGGGTACTAATGTCAGCAGGGTGCTCGGCCTTGTCAGGGATATTATAATCGCGCGTCTCTTCGGAACGGGATACGGCGCCGGCGCCTTTGTGGTCGCTTTTACGCTGCCGAATATGCTGAGGGATTTCATAGGGGAAGGGGCGGCGAACGCGGCATTTGTGCCTGTTCTCACGGAATATAAGGTAAAATCCACGAAAGACGGGTTCTGGAAGGCCGCCAACAGCATATTGGTGATGCTTGTTTTCGTCCTCCTGATAGTTGCAATCACAGGTGTCACCGCAGCCCCCATACTTGTGAGGATAATGGCGCCCGGATTCATCAAGGTCTCAGGCGCTATCCCCATGACAGTCGAGCTTACAAGAATGATATTCCCGTATATCCTCTTCATGGGGCTTCTGGCTTACAGCATGGGCGTGCTTAATACACTGGGCCATTTCGCTGTTCCGGCTTTCAGCCATAGCCTGCTCAATATATCGGTTATTCTTAGCGCTCTTTTTTTGTGTCCTTTCATGGGTGTCTATGGTTTGGGGATAGGGGTGATTATAGGCGGCATGCTCCAGGTAGGGGCGCAGATCCCGGTTTTGCTTAAAAATGGTTTTAGATTCAAGTGGCGCGCGGAGTTGTTTCATCCCGCTGTAAAGAAAGTGGGGTTTTTATTGGCGCCGCGTATCATGGGCACGGTCGTATATCAGGTAAATGTTCTGGTTGACAGGATGCTTGCGTCTTTATTCTGGATTGTGGGAGCCGGGGCGGTACCGGCGCTTTATTATTCTTACAGGCTGATACAGTACCCCCTGGGCATTTTTAGCGCTGCCCTGGCTACGGCGGCCCTCCCTGTCATGGCCAACCATGCGGTTGAGGATAAGACCGGGAAACTGCGAAACACCGTGGTATTTGCGTTAAAGAGCGTTTTCTTTGTCATGATACCCGCGAGCGTCGGGCTCATCGTGCTGGGGAAACCTATAATCCGGATATTGTTTCAGAGGGGGATGTTTACCGAATATTCCACGTCGATAACTTATTACGCGCTTTTCTTTTATTCCCTGGGGCTGGCGGCTTTCGGCGGGATAAAAATACTGGCCATGTGTTTTTATTCCATGAACGATACTGTTACGCCCGTGAAAGTCGCGGCATGCTCCCTTGTGGTAAACATAATATTTAATCTGGCGCTCATGTGGCCGCTGAAGGTGGGCGGGTTGGCGCTGGCGACTTCGATAGCCGCGTTTTTTAATTTCCTGGTATTGTTTAAACTGCTGGGCAGAAAATTAGGCGGTCTAAAAGAAAAGGAAATACTGATTTCATTGATGAAAGTGATTCTTTCGGCCATATTAATGGGCATCGTATGCTATCTGATGACATGCTCTTTGCTGAAAGGCGCCGTGCCGGGGCATACCATGTCAGGATGCGTGCGGTTGCTCGTGACGGTAATCGCCGGGATCGTTGTGTATGTGACGGCGGCTGCAATACTGGGTATGGAAGAGGCCAGAAGACCGCTATCCTGGCTTGCCCGCAGGCGTTTTTAATAAAACTTATGGGAGGGTATCATGTATGAAATGGGGCGGCGCAATAAATCGATAAGTACAGGTAACGCGTTCAGGCTTTTTTTTGGTCTTGCTATCGTTCTTATTATAGGTTTTCTTGATTATATTACCGGGCCTAATCTGGGTTTTTTTCTATTCTATCTGATCCCGGTTGCGTTTATCAGCTGGGTGGCCGGTTTGATGTATGGCGTTATCGTGGCTTTCATCGCCGGATTTACATGGTTAGCGGCTGATTTGTGCGCCAGGGAGTTCAATATCACATTGTACCTCGAAGCGTGGAATACCCTGATAAGACTACTGGTTTTTTTATTTGTGGCTTTTGCTTTATGGCGTATCAGGGTAAATGAGGAAAGACAAAGAGAAATTACGGAATTCATTGTGCATGACTTGCGCAACCCCTTGAGCGCGATCAGGGATGTGCTGGGTATCCTTAATGAGGGAATCTCCTCGAAACTCAGCGCCGAGGAAAGGAGCCTCCTGGAGGCGGCCTCAACATCCTGCAGGCGGGCGATTACGCTGGTCAACTCGATACTTGATCTGTCACGCCTCGAATCGGGAAAAATGCCGGTTAGCATGGCTGAGATCAGGGCCGGGGATGTCCTGACAAGGGCAACGGCCGATGTTTCTGTTTATGCCAGGAGGAGCGGCGTTGCGATTAAGGCGGATTGCGGGGACAGGGATAAGGTTATTTATTCTGACCGGGAATTGCTGCTGCGCGTACTGATTAATCTGCTGGGCAACGCTATAAAAGCGAGCGCGCATGGCTCTGCCGTTAGTATCCGTGTGTTTGCCCCGGATCCCGACCACCTGGCGTTTTCGGTCGAAGATACGGGGCCCGGTATTCCGAAAGACATGCAGAATAAGCTGTTTGGCAGGTTTTCGCAGGTCGGGACATATCCCGTTAGCTCCGGAAGCGGATTAGGGCTTAATTTCTGCAAACTGGCCGTAAGTGAAATGGGCGGGCGGATAAGGCTCGATAGTGAAGCGGGCAAAGGGACATCTGTCGTGGTTGTTTTACCGGTGAAGACCGCGGTTGTGCGCAATGGCGGATGAAATACGCGGGCGGGAAGATACGCTGAATTTTGTCGCGGAAAAAGTTAAATCTGTTCCCGAAACGCCAGGCGTGTATTTTTTTAAAGACCATAGCCGAAAGATTATATACATAGGCAAGGCCGTCAACCTCAAGAGGCGCGTGTCCGGGTATTTCCGACGGGGCGCGATGGATCCCAGGATACGCCGCATGTCGGAAAGCGTCAGGGACATAGATTATCTCCCCACGTCTTCGGAAGCGGAAGCGCTTATTTATGAAGCCTCGCTCATACATCAGCATAAGCCCAGGTATAACATAGCGCTCAAGGATGATAAATCCTATCCTTTTCTTAAACTTACCGCGGCCGAGAAATACCCCAGGCTTATTGTGGTGCGGGAAAAAATACATGACGGTTCGCTTTATTACGGGCCGTATACGAGCGCGCGGCTTTTGAGAAAAGCGCTTTCGTTTATGAAACGAGTTTTCCCTTTACGGACATGCAATATGATGCCCAAAAGGCCATGCCTGAACCATCAGATAGGCCAGTGCCTGGCGCCGTGCGTGAAGAGGGATGCGGACACGGCATACGGGGATATTGTCAGGGATGTCAGGCTGTTTTTAGCGGGCAGGAGGACCACTCTCCTTAAGCGGCTCTCTGCGCGCATGAAAAAATTGTCCGGGGACATGCGGTATGAGGAGGCCGTTAAGGTCAGGGACCAGATAGAGTCATTAAGCGCGGTAGTCGGGCAGAGCAGGCATTCTCTGCCGCTCGACGATAATTTGAGGGGGCTTAAGGATGCCCTGGGTTTAAAGGTTATACCCGCCAGGATTGAGGCATTCGATATCTCTAATCTTCAGGGGCAATACGCTGTCGGATCCATGATTACTTTTTTTAACGCGAAACCGCTTAAAGCGGATTACAGGCGTTACAGGATAAAGACAGTGGACGGGATCGATGACTATTCGATGATCAGGGAAGTGGTAAAAAGAAGATACGGCAGGTTACTGCGCGAGAGGCTTAAAATGCCTGACCTGGTACTGATAGACGGGGGGCGGGGGCATCTGGGTACGGCCCTCGAGGTCATGAAAGAACTTGGCTTGAGGATTCCCGTGATTTCGATCGCCAAGAAAAAGGAAGAGGTGTTTACCGCGTCACGTCCCGGCCCGCTTGCTCTCCCGCGCAGATCAAAGGCGTTAAAATTAATTCAAAGAATAAGGGATGAGGCCCACAGGTTCGCTGTTTCCTATCATAAAATTGTCCTGGGGAAAGCCGTTATAGGTGAAGGCGCGTACGTCCGCGCCGGGAAAGCGGGAATCGGAAGGCGCAATCGTAAAAAGTGATGGTCCGGATGAAACACTCCCGAGGCACGGCCGCCGGTTTGGATATTCTCAAAAAAGATAAGAGCCTGACGTCATTCCAGAGAAAAGTATACAGGGCCGCGCTATGCATACCCAAAGGCGAGGTCAGGAGCTACGGATGGGTCGCCCGAAAGATAGGCATGCCCCGCGCCTCGAGGGCCGTCGGCCAGGCACTTAAGAAAAACCCCTATACCGTCACAAGCCCCTGCCACAGAGTTATCTGTTCGGACGGCACCCCGGGCGGCTATTCAAAAGGCGTTGGCAAGAAGAAACGGCTGCTGAAAAGAGAATGCCCCCGCCCTCGGCCAAATCCCTGATACCCGTGACGCTTTTGGTAACCCATTCATTCTCAACCGGTTCCGCAACAAATAGGCGCAAGGCAATATTGCTCGATCCCGCATTTGTTTCATAACATATTGGCCTAAAATATGTTATGAAAAGCGTCCTTGAGTTCAAGTAACTAGCGCAACTCTTACATTGACTGCTGAGATGCCACTTGATATAATATCGTAACTTAAGGAGATAATAATGCCCAATGAATTGAAGCAGGAACTCAATATTCTTCAAAAAAGGATCCAGGATCTAAGGAGCTATCTTTGACCTCCCTAATAAAGAGGTTCAAATAGCGTCGCTGGAAAAAGACATATTACAGTCTGGATTCTGGCAGAATCAGGAAAGAGCCAATTCGGTTATCAAAACCCTGAAAGGCCTCAAGTCAATCCGCGATCCGTTCCTGAAAATAGAAAACCAGTATAAAGAATTATCCGAACTCCTGGAGATTACCGACGAAGGGGACGAGTCCTCGCTTAACCATATGCAGGGGGAAATAGGCAGGTTCGCGAAAGAGGTGGACACTTTCGAGTTCAGGACTTTGTTGTCTCAGGAAGAGGACAGCCTGAACGCGATTCTCAGCATAAACGCCGGGGCCGGCGGAACCGAGAGCTGCGACTGGGCCAATATGCTTCTCAGGATGTACACGCGGTGGGCGGAGAGAAAGGACTTTAGCGTCGAGAAGATCGACGCGCTTTCGGGAGAGGAAGCCGGGATCAAGAACGCGACCATCATGATAAGAGGGCCTTACGCGTACGGTTATCTTAAAGGGGAGATGGGCGTGCACAGGCTTGTGAGGATCTCGCCCTTTGACTCAAATAAACGCAGGCATACTTCTTTCGCCTCTATCGACGTGATACCCGAAATTTCGGAAAATATCAAGGTGAACCTGAATCCGTCGGATCTCAGGATAGATACGTACAGGTCAGGAGGCGCCGGGGGACAGCATGTCAATGTCACGGATTCGGCGGTCAGGATAACGCATCTCCCCACGGGTATTGTGGTCCAGTGCCAGAATGAGAGGTCACAGTATAAAAATAAATCCACTGCCCTCAAGATCCTGAGGGCGCGTATTTATGAACGGGAGATGGATGAGAAAAGGAAAAAAGCGGTTGAAAGTTACGAAGATAAGAAAAGGATTGAGTGGGGCAGCCAGATCAGGTCATATGTGCTGCATCCCTATTCCATGGTGAAGGATCACCGCACAGGCTTCCAGACATCGGACGCGCTGGGAGTGCTTGACGGCGACCTTGACGGCGCGATAGAGGCGTATTTAAAAAGCGGAAAGAGCGCGAAATGATAGGGGTACTGAGTAAAATATTCGGGTCGTACAATGAGCGCGAGCTTAACAAACTGGGGCCGCTTGTCGCGAAAATAAATTCATTCGGGCCCGCGGTTGAACGGCTTTCTGACGGCGAATTACGGGGCAAGACCGAAGAGTTCAGGGCCCGCATAGCCGGGAAGAAGAAAGAAATCGATCCGCTCCTCGAGGAGTACAGACAGCGCCTCTCCGAGATGACCGCAGCTGAGGAAAAAGACAAACAGCGCCTTAAGATACGCGATCTCAAGAACAGGGTATTCGACGACGTACTGCCCGAGGCGTTTGCGGTCGTGAGGGAGGCCGCTAAGCGGACCATAGGCCTGCGGCATTTCGACGTACAGCTTATAGGCGGCATTGTCCTGCACGAGGGCAAGATCGCGGAGATGGCTACGGGGGAGGGGAAGACGCTGGTCGCGACGCTGCCCGCCTATCTCAACGCGCTCCTCGGCGAAGGGGTGCACGTGGTCACGGTAAACGATTACCTGGCCAGGAGGGACAGGGAATGGATGGGCGCCATATACGAGTTTTTAGGCCTGTCCGTCGGAGTTATACAGCACGGAATGGATACGGAGGCGCGTAAGAAGCAGTATGCCTGCGATATTACATACGGGACCAACAACGAGTTCGGTTTCGATTATCTGCGCGATAACCTTGTCATATCCGAAGAAGACATCGTGCAGCGGAAACTGGCTTATGCCATAGTGGACGAGGTTGACAGCATACTGATAGACGAGGCCAGGACGCCGCTTATTATTTCCGGGCCCGTGGATACCGTTAATACGGCTTATGTCGAGAACAGGCCGGTCGTGGATCATATCACGCGTATGCAAAAGACGGTCGTAGGCGATTACCTGCGCAAGATCAGGGGCATGCTTGACGGCGGGGCCGATGAAGAGATGCGAAAAGCGCTCTACGTCGCTCATAAAGGATCGCCGAAGGATAGGGACTTTCTGGACCTCGTGCTCAAAACCCCGAAGGTGAAGGAAACGTTGGACAGGGCCGTGACCTACTACGATTCCAAGATGATGGAGCAGGAGAGGATGGAACTGCTCGAAAACCTGTATTTTACGTTTGAGGAAAGGTCGCGCGAGGTAAATTTTACGGCCAGGGGCGAAGACGCCATGAGGGAGAAATTCGGAATAGAATTCTTCATAGAGGACATAGAGGCGAAAATCGCCGAGCTCTCGGCCGACGAGTCCTTAAGCGCCGAGGATAAGCTGAAGAGGGAGAAAGAGTTTACGGAACAGTATGTCGAGCAGCAGCAGCGCGTGGACAGCATAAAACAGCTGCTCAAGGCGTACGTGCTGTTCCAGAAGGACGTCGATTATGTGGTCAGCGACTCGAAGATCGTCATAGTCGATGAGTTTACGGGGAGGATGATGCCCGGCAGGAGGTTTTCCGACGGAATACACGAGGCCCTGGAGGCCAAGGAAAGGGTCGAGGTCCAGCAGGAAACCCAGACGCACGCCACGATCACCTTCCAGAACTATTTCAAGATGTTCGAGAAACTGTGCGGCATGACCGGGACCGCGGAAACGGAAGCCGAGGAGTTTTTGAAAACCTACGGTCTCGACGTGGTTGTTATCCCCACCAATAAGCCCCTTCACCGGGATAATTTCCCGGACGTCATATACAAGACGGAGAAGGAAAAATTTAAAGCCATCTGTGATGAGATAAAAAACCTTCATGCCTCCAGGCGGCCTGTCCTGGTGGGTACTATTTCGATAGAAAAGTCAGAAACACTGTCCGCCATGCTGAAGCAAAGAGGCGTGCCTCACAATGTGCTCAACGCGAAGTACCATGAGATGGAGGCCCACATCGTATCGCAGGCAGGCGCCCTGGGAGCGGTGACCATCGCGACAAACATGGCCGGGAGGGGGACCGATATACTCCTGGGAGGCAATCCCGACTCGCTCGCGGAGGGCGCCGTAAAGAGGCTCGCCATAGAGAATGATGAGGAGCGGGAAAAGGTGTTTAACAGGTACAGGGACGAATACAGGGCAAAGACCGCCAATGACCATGACGAGGTTGTAAGCCTGGGCGGGTTGTTCGTGATCGGGACCGAGAGGCATGAGTCCAGGCGTATAGACAACCAGTTGCGCGGCCGCGCCGGCCGCCAGGGTGATCCGGGGGCGAGCCGGTTTTATCTTTCGCTGGAAGAGACCTTATGAGGATATTCGGTTCTGACAGGATAAGGGGGATCATGGACAGGATGGGCATGGAGGAGGGGCAGGACATACAGCATCCCCTTGTCACGAGGGCCATAAGTACCGCTCAGAAAAGGGTGGAGATGCAGAATGCCGCCATACGCCAGCACATACTTAAATACGATAACGTAATGAATCAGCAGAGGGAGATGATCTATTCAAGGAGGAGATATATAATCCTGGGCGGTGACCTGAAGGAAGAGGTCTTTAACACGGTATCGGCGGTTTTTGATAATTGGCTGGCAGGCTATGAAAGTGAGGATTTTCTTTCCGGTCTCCGCATGAAATTGCTGCTTAAAACGCTCATCACATTCCGTGAGGACGAACTCAAAGGCCTGGATAAAGAAGAGCTCCTGGCAAAAATAAACCGCGCGGCCAGGGAACTTTACGGGAAGAAAGAGGATATAATAGGCTCCGACAAAGTCCGGCACATCGAACGCATGGTCATGCTGGGGATAATAGACATGAACTGGAAGGATTACCTTTTTAACATAGACCAGTTGAGGGAGGGCATAAACTGGCGCGCCTACGGCCAGAGGGACCCGCTTGTCGAGTATCAGCATGAGGCGTTCGCCATGTTCAAGAATTTCATCGAGACGATCGATGAGGAGATCGTCGAGAGGCTTTTCAAGACATTTGCCGTGGAGGAGCACTTTACACGCAGGGTTATCGGTACGGGCAGGGAAAAATTCATACACGACGGCTTCTCGGCCCTGGCGGCCGGCTCTGACAGGGGAATCCCGGCGCCCGTTTCCAGACATGAAATGGACCTGCCGCAGGAGACCGTAAAGAGGCCTGCCGATAAAGTCGGCAGAAACGATCCCTGCCCGTGCGGCAGCGGCAAAAAGTATAAAAAATGCTGTGGCAAATGAGAATCGCGAAAAGTAATTTTATGCTGCCGGCGGTTTCGGCTGTTATACTGGCGCTTTCTTTCCCGAGCCATGATATCGAGCCGCTTGCCTGGTGCGCGTTCATCCCCTTATTTATATCACTTGAGAATAAAACCGCCAAACGGCGGTTCCTGAGCGGTTACGTGTTCGGAGTCGTGTTTTTCGCGCTTGTACTGCACTGGCTTATGTACGTAAGCGTGCTTGGAACCGTGGCCATCAGCCTTTATCTGGGTCTCTATCCCGCCGTATTCTGCCTTTACAGGCCCGGCGATGATACCCATGACATACTTGCGGTATCATCGTTATGGGTGTTAACCGAGTTTGTGAGGGCGCATATGTTTACAGGATTTCCCTGGGCCCTTCTCGGCCACACGCAGTACCTCAATTTACCGGTCATACAGATTGCCGATACGGCAGGCGCTTACGGTGTTTCGTTTGTCGTGATGTCGGTCAATTTCGCGGCATATTCCGTGATTTCGAGAAAAAAGACACGGTTTATGCATGTTATCGTATGCCTCATGCTCATGATAGTGACGCTGTACTATGGTTTCTCAAGATTAAGGCAGAATGTATCAACAGCCGCCCCGCTAAGAGTGTCGCTTGTTCAGGGCAATGTGCCGCAGGACATAAAATGGGATACATCGTACAGGGATATGATACTGGATAAATATGAAGAGTTGACTCTGGCCGCGTGCGGACAGGACCCGGATATAGTGATATGGCCGGAGACGGCTGTCCCGGGTCTTTTAGAGAGTGAGGACATGCTGGGTGAGCGCATTGCCGGCCTTGCCGGGAA